>JBDSKU010000321.1:0-9463 GCA_039916745.1 Nitrospiraceae bacterium | reverse complement strand
GTGGATAAACATTGGACGTTTCAGTAGACTTGTCTTTGATGGATTGCGGCGCGGCCGAATGATGCAGGACAAGCGAGACACAAGAGGCCTGGCCGTGATGTATGGATGTCTATCGTTGTATAGGTTTTCGCGTTGAGGGATAGGGAACAGGAAGAGGAGACGCCATGAAGTTTACGATTACCATTACGCGTGACGAGGATGGGGTCTACATCGCTGAATGTCCGGCTATTCCTGGATGCGTCAGTCAAGGCAAGACGGAGGCGGACGCGCAAGCAAATGTGCAGGATGCAATCAAGCAGTGCCTTGAAGCGCGTGCTGAGATGGGGATGCCTCTGACCGTTCTTACTCGTCAAGTGGAAGTCATCGCGTAATGCCGCCGGTTCCCATTCTCTCTCCATCCGACGTCATCAAGATCTTTCAGCGCCTTGGGTGGGAGGTAGTCCGCCAGAAAGGCAGTCATGTCATCATGACTAGGCCAGGGCACATCGCCACGCTCTCGATACCCAATCATGCGGAAGTTGCACGGGGCACGCTGCGCAGTCTGATCGCAAAGGCGGGGCTGACCGTCGAGCAATTCCTTGTGGCTTCGAACACGTAGTCCATCGAACCTCCACATGGCCCTCTGCAGGAGCAAGGAACATTGGAGGCAGTCTTTCCCAAGATATTATTGTTGCACGTCTTGAACAAGAAGAGATTCCTCCCGTAGGATGCTCAAAAAGTTCGTCCAGCAAGGCTGCGGGCGAGTCGAAACCGGAGGCGTACCCTCAGGGGCGCACGGTGCGACGAATAAGGAGCGCCAAGTCTGTGCGCGCCGCCGAGTGGTGAGGCGGCCG
This sequence comes from Nitrospiraceae bacterium, assembly GCA_039916745.1. GTDB lineage: Bacteria > Nitrospirota > Nitrospiria > Nitrospirales > Nitrospiraceae > Palsa-1315. Next base: position 8,630 of record JBDSKU010000321.1, on the reverse strand, counting down.
GGTCCCCGTTGAGGATTTCGACGAGCCGAGAACGATGCTGTTTTGACCTTGGGTGTATGACGATATTATGATCGATCATGAATTGGTAGGGAGGTTCACCATGGCCATGACGACGATTTCACCGAAACTCCAAATAGTGATTTCCAAAGAAGTGCGGGAAAATCTCTATCTTGCCCCGAGCCGGCGGTTGCAGATTATGGAGAAGGGCGGAAGTCATCACCCTGGTGCCGGAAGTCCCCCTGAAATCGCTCAAGGGCATGTCTAAGACGGATCTTCGGAAGAAGAAAGACTATGTCGGGGAAAGGGGGTAGCTCACCGGTTTTCTTTTGTTGACACCAAGGAGGGAACCATGAAGAACAAGCCGCTCGACAGTCCTCCACAAGGAGATCTCGACGAGGGCCACCGTCGTTCCGCTGAGTCGGAGGTCAGTCGTCGCACATTCATAGCAGGGGCTGCGTCGCTAGCGAGCGTCACGGCGGCGACGATCATGCTGCCCGGTCTGCACGCTCAAGAAACCACGGTTCCGGACAATCCCATGGGAGTCCCCGGCGCCTTGCCTCGTCCATATGGAGAACGCTCCGCGTTTGAGAAGCAGACGCGATTGGGAGGGGGGGGCCCGGGAGCGCCGCATGGATGGGGCGCCAATGCCCCGAATAACTTCAACTCCCTGACCCCCCTCCAAGACTTGCATGGGATTGTCACCCCTTCCTCCCTCCACTATGAACGGCACCACAACGGCGTCCCGTTGATTGATCCCACTCGCCACCGCCTTCTGATTCACGGGCTGGTTGACCGATCCATGGTTTTCACCATGGACGACCTGGAACAGTTGCCCGCTGTTTCACGGCTAGCGTTCATTGAATGTTCCGGAAACACGTGGGATGGCTGGCGGAACGACGCGCCCGACTTTACCGTTCAAGAGACGCATGGCCTGATGAGTACTAGTGAATGGACGGGAGTCAAACTATCAACCTTGTTGGAGGTGGCCGGCGTTCAACGAGACGCCAGCTGGGTGCTGGTCGAGGGCAGTGACGCCTCGGGCCTTGATCGGAGCGTTCCATTAACCCAGGACATTCTGGAAGAGGCCATGCTCTGTTACGGACAAAACGGGGAAGCGCTGAGACCGGAGCAAGGCTATCCGTTACGACTCCTACTCCCCGGCTTGGAAGGCAATATCAATGTAAAATGGATCCGGCGGCTAAAGGTGGGGCCGGCACCATTCATGACACGCTGGGAAACGGCGAAATACACCGATCTCATGCCGGACGGCACGGCGTATCAATTCAGCTTGGTGATGGAGGCCAAGTCAGTGATCACGTCTCCATCGGGACAACAGCAGATCCATCCCGGTTTTCATGAGATTCGCGGGCTGGCCTGGAGCGGCCGCGGGCGCGTGACGAAAGCTGAGGTCAGTGTTGATGGCGGGCGTACCTGGCAACTGGCTCACCTGCAGGATCCAATCCTGCCGAAATGTCATACGCGCTTCCGTTTGCCTTGGCGATGGAAGGGGCAAGAGGCGATCTTGCAAAGCCGCTGTACCGATGAGACGGGCTATATTCAGCCGACACGCCAGGAACTCGTGAAGGTGCGCGGCACTCAGTCAATCTATCACTACAACGCCATTCAAAGCTGGAGGATAGAACGCGATGGACGAATACGGAACATCTATGCGTGAGCCTCTTAAGCCCCTGCTGATCGGTCTTGGAACATTGGCTTTGGTTCTTGCGTGTGCCTGGACGGTCTGGTCCGCTGAAGAGAGTGGAGGAAGTTATGGACTTGGCCGGGTGGCCACTGACGACGAGATTCGAGTATGGAACATTGATGTGTCTTCGACTGGAGAGGGTCTTCCTCCTGGACAGGGCACGATACAGCAGGGCACACACGTGTTTGCGGCCAAATGCGCCATGTGCCATGGGGCAACTGGGATTGAAGGTCCGAAAGACAAGCTTGTGGGCGGTCAGGACACGCTGAAGACCGTCAAGCCGATCAGGACTGTGGGCAGCTACTGGCCCTATGCGCCCACTCTCTATGATTACATTAACCGGGCGATGCCGTTTAATGCGCCAGGGTCGCTCAATTCGGACGAGGTCTACTCAGTGATTGCTTGGCTGTTGTTCCAGAATGGGATCGTCAAGGAAGACTCTGTGATAAACGAACAGACGCTACCTCAAGTGCAGATGCCGAACCGGAATGGTTTTATTCAGGACCCAAGGCCAGACGTGCCTAATCGATAGCGTGTGTTAGGTCTCTCTGGCAAGTGAGAAGCGCGCGCCGTTCTCGGAAGGCTCTATCGGGCAACAGGAACAGAAAATAGTGCCAGGAATCATTGTCAACTCGGAATCAATAACAAGGCAGATGCGTTGAATCCCGGACAGAGAAGGCATAGCCCGCATGATTCATGAAGCTTCTGCTGCAAGCGCGGATACGCGGCTGTGACGGGCTGTCTCGCCGTTCAGCCCTTCGACATACTGCACGAGTATGCCTCAGAGCTTCACGCCTCCGAGTGCCCGTCTCGCTTCGCGTCTGCACGCTTTCGCGACGAACCTTCATGAATCATGCGGGCTAGTAAGATGAGTCTGACATTTCCTGCCGATGCGAAACTCAAAGACGGTTCGCCCGTTCAATTGGTGCTGGCCGACAATCAGGATATTGAGCCGCTGCGTCGGCTTTACCGGGTGATTGTCGAAGAGGGGGCGTCATACCCGCACGACCGGTTTCCGGATCAGGATAACTTCATGGATTATTAGTTTCGCGGCAAGAGCACGGTGACGGCCTATGTGCCGGACCGAGCCGGTCGGCGGGCCTAGTCGGGGCGTTCTACCTCAAGCCGAACTGGCCAGGGCGGGCGAAACAGGTGGCGAACGCCGGCTTCATCGTCGCGCCAGACTGGCGCAATAAAGGCTTGGGTTGGCTGTTGGGTGCCACGATGCTGGCCTACGCCAAGCAACTCGGCTACCGTAGCGTGATCTTCAACCTGGTGTTTTCTGAAAATGTGGCCGCGCGCCGTCTCTGGGGAAAACTCGGCTTCAAAGAACTGGGTGTGATCCCCGGCGCGGTGCGGAAGAACGATGGGACTTATCAGGATGCGGTGATCATGTTGCGATCGTTGCTTGAAAGTTAGCCCGAAGTTAAGGGACAAGGTGTCGGGAGTCATTCTCACCGTCACTTTGGGAACAACTGAGCAGAGGTTCACCGTTGAAGGAATAAGGGGCCGCTATGCGGGGGAATTTTGTCGGCATGCCGAGATATCATTGGCCTGCATGGCTTGAACAAGAAGAGAGCGTTCCCGTAGGATGCTCAAAAAGTTCGTCCAGCAAGGCCGCAGCGAGTGAAGGACCGAGGCGTACCCGTAGGGTACGGTGAGGGTCTGAACGATGCGAGAACGAAGCTGGCGGGCTTTTTCAGCATCCGACCAAAGGAGTAACGTCATGGCAAGTGAATCGACGCGCCGAGCTTGGCGCGAGTTGGGGTTTTATTGCGGGAAGAACGATGCGGCGAAGGAATGGCGCATTGTCGGGTCGGTGGCGGGGTTGCGGAAGTTCGCGGCTGAGATCCGTGCGTACGGGTCCAATCCGGCGAACGATCGGCTGTCGGAATATGCTCAGTTCGGACCGGCGATGAATCTCGAAATCGGCACCTCGCATCAACCGGAAATTACCGAGCAGTGGATTGGTGGTCCAGTGGCGGACCTGCTTCGACTTGCGACATTTATTGAGCGGAGTGTGCAGGCCAATGTGGTCGGGAAGTCCGTGGCCTTGCGCTCGAACTTCTCGCCCATGGCGCCCTATGAACTCGTCCTGGACGTGCGCGACGACGCCTTCGATCCTGCCTCCGCCGACCCAACTTGCCAGTGAACGTGAGATGAGAGAGGGGCTGTCCCATGCGGTGTGCAGCCGAGAGGGTGTCCATCGGCTGCGGCAATAACGTTTCTGATGTGATGACAAAAGGCACACCTTGAGCTATCATGCGGCGTGAAGATATATCGCTGGAGTGAGGAAAAGAACGAGCAGCTCAAGCAGTCGCGAGGGGTTTCGTTCGAGGATGTCGTTCTCGCGCTTGAATCAGGGGGGCTTCTCGATGTGCTCGTCCATCCGAATCCGAGGCGATATCCGAACCAGAAAGTGTTGGTCGTGGCTGTGATGGAGTATGTATATCTTGTGCCCCATGTCGAGGGGCCTGAGCACATTTTCCTCAAGACGATCATCCCGAGCCGGAAGGCTACTCGGGACTATGGAGGAAGAGGTAAGGCATGAAAAAGAAACTAGATAGAGTCGAGGAAGAAATTCTGTCTCAATATGAAAGTGGCGCGCTCAAATCAGTGGTGACCTCGGAGGCGTCATTGCGGCGATATCGAGACTATGCTCGAGCTACATTGTCGAAAAACCAACGTGTCAATATCCGCATGTCTTCACTGGACCTCGCGGATATCCAAGCCCGAGCGGCTGAAGAGGGGATCCCGTATCAGACGCTCATGGCAAGTGTGCTGCACAAGTTTGCGACAGGACGTCTACGTGAACAGCGGTCGAGTCTGACATCGCGTGCGAGACGGACGGCCCGCAAGCGCACTGCTGCATAGTCGGAGTAAAGTGCTCAGACCCCTTTGACTTCCTTGCTTGCTTGCAGGTCCTGCCAGGAAAACTTGACGAACAACAGCATGGCGAGAGCCGCCATCCCTGAGCCGAACCAGAAGGGGGCTGCGGGGTTGATGTGGTCCCACAGAAAACCTGCCAGCACACTGGCAGGAAGAATCGCGAGCCCGACCACCATGTGATAGAGGCCGAAGCCTGTGGCCATCTGCTGCTCCGAGACCAGCGTGGCGAGGTAGGCTCGCTGCACTCCGTCCGTCACACCCATATAGCATCCATAGAGCACGAACAAGGCTGCGATGGGCCAGGGATTGTCTGCCATGGCAAATCCCGCGTAGACCAGCGCGAATAAGCTGAAGCCCCAGACGATGATCCAAGGCCTGCCGAACCGATCACCTAACATGCCACCGGGTATTGAGATGAGCGCGTAGGCCACATTGAAGACCAGATAGACAACCGAGATCCAGGTTGGAGTCATGCCTCCCTGTTGAGCCTTGAGAATCAAAAATGCGTTGCTGGAGTTACCGAGTGAGAAGAGGCCGATGACGATGAGGAATTGCACGAAGCGCCGGTTGAATCCTCGCAGGGACCAGGAGATGGGTTTCCCGATCCGCTGGTCCGGTCTATCTGGTGTGATATAGAAGGCGATCAAGAGGACCGCCGCAACTCCCGGCAGGATCGACAGCCAGAACACCAGGCGATAATTGGCTTCCCACAGGGCCAGAATGAGGATCGCGATTGCCGGCCCCACGACGGCTCCTGCCGCGTCCATGGCTCGATGCAAGCCGAAGGCTGCGCCGAGGTGAGTGGACGGAGTGGAGGATGCGATGATGGCATCGCGCGGTGCAGTACGGATTCCCTTCCCAACCCGGTCGACCAACCGGGAGGTCAACACGAGTCCCCACCCGCCCGCTAACGCCAATGCCGGACGAGAGAGGGTCGAAATCCCATAGCCGAGTCCCATCAAGAGCTTGTGCTTGCCGAATCGGTCGGCCAGGACGCCGGAAAAGAGTTTGAGGACACTGGCCGAGGCTTCAGCGATCCCTTCAATCAGCCCGATAACCGATTTGCTCGCGCCGAACGTGGATGAGAGAAACAGGGGGACGAGGGGATAGACCATCTCGGAGCTGACATCCATGAAGAAGCTGACCCATCCGGCCACCCACACATTTCGGGGAATCCGTTCAGGTTCCATGCGAGACCGCGCCTCTCACCGGAACGTCCTCATTCATCACCTGATTCATGCGGCTCCGTCCTGTTTCACCGCGTCGTCCGTTGCGCGAAGTGCTGCCTGACCAACGTTTCCACCGAGCGGAAATGCCGGTCCGGAAGGTTTTTGAAGCGCCTCTTGCAGTCGAGGAGAGCCTCTTCCTGGGTTGCGAATGGTTGGATCGTGGCCAGGAGATGCTCGTAGTAGTCCATCAGTTTGAGTTCGACCGTTCTCGTGAGGGAGGGGTCGCCAGCCAATGTGGCTGCTGCCTGGGCCTTGTCGCGGCTTGTGTCGACCAGTGCCTGGAAACAGAGGCCCTTGAGCCGCTGCGTGACTGTGCTCCTGTCCCACCCAAGGGCCTTGGCTGTTGCCTGCATGTCGAAGCCATTGAGGCGCAGGCAATCGAGCACGGCGGCATCGCCCGCTGGCTCCGGCAATATTTTGGGTGTGCGCGCGCGATCTGACGATGTGCTGGACGTTGCCGGCTGCAATCGAAGATCGTCCTTTGTTAGCAGGGGCCGCTCGGCGAGTGCGACTGCCTGTTCGAGACATTGGCGGAGTTCGCGGACATTGCCTGTCCACTCATGCTGCCGCAGCGCGTCGAGCGCCTCCTGCGTGAGCTTCGGGGCTTCCCGTCCCAGTTGCTGGGCTTGGCCGGTCAGGTAATGTTCGACCAACAGGCCGATATCGTCTTTCCGGTCCTGCAATGGCGGCAGGCGAAAGACCAGCCCCTTCAGCCTGAAATACAAATCTTCGCGGAACCAGCCTTCCGAGACCCCTCGTTGCAGATCGCGATTCGTCGCGGCCACCACGCGGACATCGACCGTCGTTGGTGTCGTCGCGCCGACGCGATAGAAGGTCTTTTCCTGGAGCACACGGAGCAGCTTGCCCTGATGCTCCAGACGCAGGTCGCCGATCTCATCGAGGAAGAGCGTGCCGTGATGCGCCAGCTCGAAGTACCCGCGCCGATCCATCGCCGCGCCGGTGAAGCTGCCGCGCACATGGCCGAACAATTCGCTCTCAAATAGCTCTGGTGAGATCGCCGCCATGTTGACGGCGATAAAAGGCTTGCCGGATCTTGGACTCAGCAGATGGATTGCGCGGGCGAAGAGTTCTTTGCCCGTGCCTGCCTCACCCAGCAAGAGGGCTGGCAACTGGGACTTGGCGCCTTTCTTCAGATCGCGGAAGAGCCCGAGCAGGTGATGGTTCTGCGTGACGATGCCGAGTCTGTGGCATTCGTCGCGCAGTTGTTCCAGCTCTGCATCCCCCAGCTTGCTGCTGCTCTCGGTGACGGCGCGCAGCCCTGCCAATTCGCGGCCCAAGTCCTGTAGTTGTTGTCTGGCTGCTTCTTCCTGCGCCTGCACCTCGGCCAATTCTGTTCGCAATGTGTCTGCGGAGCGTGAAAGGTCTTGCTGGAGGCCGGTCGACTGGGCGACGGCGGCTCGTGCCTGGTCCAGGTCTTCTTGCAGCGCTTCGGCCCGGTTCTCACGCAGAACCAGGGCTTCGCGGACTGCCACGGCTTCCTGCTGGACGCGAAGCATGTCCCGTTCGAGCAGGATCATCCGCTGGCCTGCCGTGAGGTGAGTCCAGATGGTGGCGCCGACGAAGACGAGGGCCAAGGCACTGAGCGGCATGGCCAGGGGAAGCACCAGATGCGCGAGGGCCAATGCCGACACCAGCAGGCATCCGTAGACGAGGACGACGGCTCCTGCGAAGAGGAAGGACCGTGATCCACGCGTATGCAGCAGAAACCAGGTCACGAGGCTTGCGAGCAGGAGGGTGACGAGGCTGCTGTTCAGCGGGCCTAGCCGGCAGACCCGGTTGTCGGTCAGGAGCATATTGAGCAGATGGAGGTGGATCGCAGCTCCGGAGACGGACTGGCCCGTTGGCAAGAGCCATGTGGCCGCCGGTGCTGGATCGGGGAGGAAGACGACGACCTTGTCCTTGAACCAGCTATCGAGCTGTTCATCGTGATGGGCTTCGATGGCTTCCCAGAGGGCGGCGAATGACAGGGTCGGCAAGTTTCCCAAGGAGCCGTCTCCTGCATAGTTCACGAGGGCGATGGTGCCGGTCTGGCTCGCCTGGGGCTGCGCCAGCTTAAAGAGTGCCAGTCCGAATGCTGGAACAGATTCTGTGCCCAGTTCTGTCAACAGCGGCACTGTACGTGTGACGTGGTCCTGGCTTGGGGACACCAGAAGATGGCTGAGGACCATCGCCTCCGAGGCGAGCGGCGACTCGGTCTCATAGGGATAGACGACAGGCCCCGCAGTTCTGGTGGCTTCCAGGAGCAACGCATCGCTGGCGGCGCCTCCGAGCTGTGCCTGGCTGGGCTGCGCAATGCGATGGTCCAGGCCCATCGCGTTCGTTCCGCTGTTGTGTGCGGCAGTGATGAAGCGGGCGAGGATCGCCCGATCCCATGGGCCGGTTCCAAACTTCGTTTCGCTGGCTTGATCGCGCGTGATGAGGAGGAGAGAGGAACTAACCGGAATGGGCGCGCGGTGCCGGAGCCAGGTATCGTAGGCCGTCCAGTCGAGTGCGGTGAATGTCGCAGGAGCGAGGGCCCCGAGGCTGAGCGCCAGAACCGTCGCGCCCATTCCCATGGCGCCGGCCTGGAGCCAGACTGACTGGAGAAAGAGGCGCCATGTTTGAGCGAAGTCTGGCATGCGGCTACGGCTGCAAAGAGAGTTCGTCCAAGACCGCTTTGACGTCCTGCTTCGGCAACCCCCGAACGGCTGTGATCGCTTTCTGTCTGTCGGGCTTCATGCCGAGGCCCTTGCCGTAGATACGAGCCAGAATTTTCTTGGCTGGCCAGAATCCTTCGCCGGCCGTGGCCT
>JBDSKU010000320.1:0-3544 GCA_039916745.1 Nitrospiraceae bacterium | reverse complement strand
ACCAGGCCGCATCAGGCGCTTGACGGCCAGACGCCTGACCAGGTGTACGATGAGAATCTGACAGCACGGCGGACCGCCGCGTAGTCAGCAATCCGCCAGGCGCCACTTAAGAACGGGAACAGGCTGTCCACCCAACCGGAGCCACCTCTGGGGCCACTTCTGATGGTATGGGGCCAACGGGCGTTGGCACGAAACGAGTATCTGCCAGAACGCGACGTGCTCAATGCCTATGTGTTTGAGTCGTTGGAGCAGGTGCGGGAGATTAGCGCAGAATGGTTGCAGAGTTATAACGACGAGCGGCCCCATGACGCGTTGGCAGGCCTGCTGCTCACCACGTATCGGGCGAACGTCAGAAGCCAGAAGTTCTCTTCTCGAAGTGTCTCCTTGACGGGGGAGCTTACGGCGATAGATGCGCGGTTGCTCCAGGTTGCGCGGCATGCATTTTCTGAGTGGCGCATGTATTTATTTTGCAGCAGGGCAATCTAACCTCTCCTCGCACGACGCGACTGCGTCGTTTCTGCTCCAGGAAAACGGGCCATTGCGTCAGTACTGAACCGTTTGAGAAGGGCATCACATTTATTCCTTAAATGTATATACGCCAGCACTGGGAGGAGTGGTTCGATGTTGTGGATTATCGCCCCGGAGCGATTCATTTATTTCAAGATATCGTTGTGCTCAGGTCGAGAAAGTGAGACGATCATCTCTCTATTGATGTTCAATGAACCGTCCCGATTGAGAAGGCGAGGAGCATAAGTACTGGCTGATATGGTGCCCGTTGCGTGCCCTCATTCCCTGTTACTTGGTGTATTGTCGGATGCTCCGGCAACGAGGTCTAGGAAGAAAATGCCCTCCCCACGGCCGACCAAACCATGAAAATCCTGCTCACGGTTCATCAGTTTTATCCCGATTCTTCATACGGCACGGAAACACTTACCCTCGATACCGCTATAGAGTTGAAACGGCTGGGTCATGAGGTCACGGTCTTCACGGGCTTTCACACAAAGAAACCGCTGAGCGATTCAGAGAGATTTGATTCGTACGAGTATCGGGGCATACACGTTGACCGCTTCTATCATCATCGCGTCCCTATGGGAGGGCAAGAGAACCTCGCGGAAGCAGAACACAACAACACATTTTTTGGAGAGCATTTTCGAGGCTATCTGAAACAGTTGAAGCCTGACGTCGTGCATTTCTTTCACATGCATAGAATGTCCGCCTCGATGATTGATGTGTGTTGCGAAGCGGCTACTCCAACAGTCATGACCCCAACAGATTTCTGGCTTGTGTGTCCGACGTTTCAACTTCTCTTGTCCGATAATTCCCTGTGCGCAGGTCCTGATGCGAAAGGGGTTAACTGTCTGCGGCATATCGTGTCATTGAGTCAGCCCCAGGTAGTGAGTTCCGCATTCTCTATCCTGCCAGACCGTGTCGTGGCATCAATGATTCGGGGATGCAACAGAATGACATCTGCTCCGCAAGGATTGATATCGCAGGTTCAAGCCCTTTCTCGACGTCCTCAGTTTCTGAAAGATCGCTTCAGGAAGCTGGATAGAGTGCTTGTGCCGTCTCGTTTCTTGTCAAGAATTTTGATGGAGAATGGTTTCTCTTCCGATAATATTGTTTTTGGCCAGTATGGAATTGATTTGTCACATGGTTATCAAGCGAAGAGGCTTGGTGACGGGCAGGGCAAGCTTCGTGTCGGATTTATCGGGTCAATTTTAAAGCACAAAGGAGCGCATGTTCTGGTGAAAGCGATTCGGTTGTTGAAAGACTGTGAATCTGTGGAGGTGCGGATTTATGGCAATACGGAAGAGTGCCCATCTTATATGAATGAGCTCAAAGAGCTCGTGGGAGGCGACGGCAGGATCATGTTTTGTAGCACGTTTCCCAATGGCCAGATCGGGTCTGTTCTCGCATCTCTCGATGCGCTGGTTGTGCCGTCAATCTGGTATGAAAATACTCCTCTCGTCATTTACTCTGCCCAAGCTGCGGGATGCCCAGTGATCGCCTCGAATCTGGGAGGTATGGCAGAAGTAGTGCGGCACAATGACAACGGTCTTTTGTTTTCGCCAGGAAGTTCTCCTGAGTTGGCGGAGTGCATTAAGCTACTGGCTTGTAATAGAGAGCGAGTTCGGCAGTTATCGAGAGTGACGAAACCAAAATCTATCTCTCAATACGTGTCGGAACTCTTGCAGACGTATAAGGAAGTTCTAGAACAGAGGCGTGACGCGCGATGCGTTGTTTGATTGTTGGTGGCGGAGGATTCTTGGGGTCGCACCTGGCCCTAGGATTATTGGCTCAGGGGCATGCTGTGAGAATTCTCGATCGGCCCAATTTGCATCGGTTTGATGGTGTGCAAGGCTCCGACTCAGTCGAATGGTATGAAGGGGATTTTGTTAACCATGACGACGTGTCGAGGTCACTCTCTGGTTGTGACATCGTCTTCCATCTTGCATGGACCACTTTGCCGAAATCATCGAACGACAACCCTACCTATGACGTGGAAACGAACGTAGTAGGGACGTTGCATCTGCTCGAATTGGCCTGCCAGGAACACGTCCGCAAAGTCATATTCGTGTCTTCCGGGGGAACTGTGTACGGCATTCCGAAGGAGATTCCAATCACGGAATCTCATGCCACCGATCCCGTCTGTGCCTATGGTATCAGTAAGCTCGTTATCGAAAAATATTTGAATTTGTATCATGAGTTGCACGGGCTGGATTACCGAATTCTGCGTTTGGCCAATCCCTTTGGAGAGAGACAGCGGCCTACAGGCGCTCAGGGAGCGGTGAGTGTGTTCTTGCATAAGGCCTTGCGGAACGAAACGATAGAGATTTGGGGGGATGGCACGATCATCCGTGACTATGTGTACATTGGCGATGTGGTTGATGCATTCTTGAAGGTCGCGTCCTACAACGGTGGGCATCGAGTGCTGAATATAGGGAGTGGGGAAGGGAAAAGCCTTAAAGATGTGATTAAGGCAATTGAGTCATTACTCGGACGTAAAGTCTTGTATACGCTCCTTCCTGGTAGGAAGTTCGATGTTCCTGTCAATATATTGGATTCGTCGAGGGCATGTACTGCCCTTGGATGGCAACCCAAAACTTCTTTCGATAATGGACTCTCGCGAATGTTGAATTGGACTTTGGAGACAGAGGGTGTTGCATGGAAGCAGTGTACGTAAGAGTTACCTTTATATCGCGCAACGACACGGGCATGGCCCATCTTATTCGTTGGACAAAGTGTAAATGTTCGATGGCAAGCGTGCTGCGGTCAGAGGGTGCGCCTTGGTGAGTTTCGAGCGGAATAGGGTCTTAATTTGGCAGTTTGCGAAGCGCCAGGTAGTTGCCCGCTACCGCGGGTCAATCATGGGATTGCTAAGGTCCTTTCCCGCCGCTTTGTCGTGGTGCTCGTACCTTGGACTTCCCAGGCTTTTACGGACACTTTACGCCTGGTTCGATACGGCTTCAAACGCCTCCGGACTGACCCCGCTCAGATGGCTGTGTCGACGGGTGCGATTATAGAACATCTCGATGTAATCGTA
>JBDSKU010000319.1:0-5433 GCA_039916745.1 Nitrospiraceae bacterium | reverse complement strand
GACGAGCCCGCTTCCATCTATCTCGAGAGCCAACCACAGGCGCCCCCAGACCTCAGCGGTACGCCGTCGCTCCTATGGTTTGATTACGGTACGCCGCCAGCATTCCGGGTATCTCAAGAACGTGCGTCACAACTGTGAGTGCCAACGCCAGCGGTAGCTCATACACGTTCACGTTGTACTGGCGAAAGCAACGAAGGCAATCGCGAACGCTGTCGAGGGTCTTACCCGCTACGATGAACGGAATGGCCATGACACCGGCGCGGACTAATCGTGCATACGGAAGCCGGTGATCGCGCAGCCGAGTGATGACGGTACTGTAACCGTGGTTACGCCGTATGTCCCGCTCCATTGGCCACCCCTCGAAATCGTGTACCACGACCAGCTCCGGGTCGAACAGTAATGTCGCGTGATCCCGAAGAAAGGCCTCAGACTGTATTCGCGACGCGAAGGCACCAATCCCAACAGGAAGTGGATGGCGACGATACATCTCCCGTCGAAAGCAGGCGGCATTGCCGGATATAAAGCGAGTTGGACCGCGTCGTCCTGGGTCAAGATATGATCGGGACAAGAGCCCCAGTATGCGTTCCATGCGTGAGCGACCGGGATACAGGGTCTTGGCACTGACCGCTGCGACGTCGGGATACTCGGCAATGGCAGCGCGTAGTACGCGTAACCATGACCGCTGAGGGATGCAGTCGGCATCGACGATGGCCAGCCACTCGCCGTTGGCAGCTTCCACCGCCAGGTTCTTCAATTCGTAAGACGATTCGGCATCGAGATACAGGACCGTCATGTTGGGGGTCAGCCCTAACAGGTCGCTCGGGATCTGGCTTTTGAATCGAGATGACTCGACAAGGATAAATTCATCGGCAGGCGTCCCCTCTTGGTCCTTCCATGCCCGCAACGCGCGGCGAAGGTCCTCCCACGATTTTTCCTCTCCGGCTGCGTAGTCCGATACCACGATGACCGATAGGCTGGCTGGCTTGCGATCCATTGGTTGTCTCTCCATAAACAATCCTGTACGAATTTCCCGCTCGGTATCTGCGCCCTTTAACGCCTCAGGCTCTGAGGCTCCGTGCCGCCAGCACTGCGGCGGTCGATCCACAGGATTCGCCGCTGGGTCATACCATGAACTGTGGCGACCAGGCTGATGAGCACGTCGACGACGAACATCACGGGAATGACCACACACACCGTGCATGCGAGCCAAGGCTCGGGGCGGGCCTTGACTACCGCCGTCACCACTACGGCCAAAGCCGGGACCGCATAGACCGCGAGCCACCATGGGCTGACGAACCCGCCGACCATGCATGCGAGGACCAGCAACAGCACCACTCGGTCGAGATAGCCGGCGGCCACGAACGCAGCCTCGAGTCCACGCACATGGCGACGGGACGCCGTGAGTCCCCGGCTCCATCGAAGCCGTTGATTGAGATAATGTCGGAACGAAGCGGCGACCTCATCATCGGAAACGGCAGCCCGGACGAAGCGAGTTCTTCCGCCTCTGCCGGCAAGCGCCAACGACACCTCGGTATCCTCGCTGAAGGAGCCGGCGGGAAAGCCGCCGATGCGTTCGAGCGCAGAGCGCCGGTACGCGCAGTTGCCGCCCATCGTGGGCGGATCCAGGCCTAGGGCATCCTTGGCTGCAAGGTTGACCAGCTGTTGGGTCCATGCCTCCAAACAGGCGTACGCCGCGACTGCGGTTATGCTGAGAAAAACGGGCCGTCGATAACCACATACCGCCTCAGTCCTCGGATCGACGAACGGCTCTATCAGCCGGCGTAGCGAATCAGGGCGGGGGCACTGATCGGAGTCGTAGACGACCAGCACCTCTGGACTGCCGTGGGCTGAGGCGAGCGCACGATTGAGTGCTTCTGCCTTCCCGACATTCTCGTCGAGGATGATGAGCAGGACATGTGCCCGTTCACGTGCCCACATCACAGCCAGATCGGTACTGGCATCCGTTGAGGCGTCGTCGACGAGACAGACTGAGAGACGGTCGGCATCATAGTTCAGGGCATCAAGACTCGATAATAAGCGTGGCAACGAGTCCTGCTCGTTGCGGAATGCGACGGCGACCAGCACCTCGGGCCAACAGCCCATCTGTGTCTGGGTGCGCCGAGGCAGCCACGAAGCCATGACCCACAGCAGCCGGCGCAGAGAGAAGAGCATCAGGATACCGAGCAGAAGATCTGCAACGATGCTCACCGAAGCCTTCCTTTCGATACTCGCCCGTTCGGCGTCAGACCCACAGGAACAATCTCGATGCCGCTCGCCGAGAGCTCGGCGAGGATCATGAGGAATAGCCTTGGCGCGAACCTGAGACCGGTGAACGCCAGACGTCGACAATTGGACTTCTCAGACCACCGCCGGGATGACTCCGCAACGACTTCAACGCTCGATAGGCGTGTCAAATTGTCATGGAACTTTCCCATATATGACATGCCCCTATGCGAGCCGCTGCGGGCTGTTGCCCGGGCCAAAGATATAACCGGCGAACTCGCCTGCGGCGTGGCAGGTTACAACCAGAGCTGTAAACGGCAAACTCATTAAGGCCGGTCGCAGCAATCGCCGCTTACGAATCACCGGGCCGATAGTGATCCATAAGAGATAGGCAGGCAGAATGACGCATCCGCCAAGTCGCAAGAATCGCTCGACCCAGGAGATCTGCTGGAGTCTAAACCCCGCAATAGACCGGCCATTGTGGAAATGCGCCGCAAAGGTACCCCAAAATCCCCATGTCTGGTTATGCGATACGATCAGTTGATCGTCCGCAATAAGGATCTCCCCCTGATCGCGCAAGTTGCGATTGAACAAGAATTCCATGATGCCGAGTTGCGACATCGTCTGCGGAATCACACGCCGCTTATAGGAAATGTTGGCCTGCAACGAAATGGCCGATTGTCTACCGTTCTCGATCGGGGCGGTGAACGGTCCGAATACAATCAAGAAATTAGCCCAGTCGATCAGCCGCGTCGTGGCTCCATTTTCAACCACACCCCCGATAGCTGCCGCATCGGGATGATCACGGTGCGCCTTCAGGATACGTTCGCACCACCCGGGCATGACCGTGCAATGATCCTCAGTCACCGCCACCACAGCGCCATTCGCTTGGGTCATCGCAAGTTCGCGAAGAAAGAACACGGACCCACCAGGCCATTTGATCCATGTCACTTCCGGATAGCGCTCAGCCACATCAGACGGTAACCCCTGCCCATGTCCATCACCCACCACCACTTCCGCACCGACCGCTTGAGCCTGCCGGTGCAGCGACTCGAGGCACGGTTCGATTTCCGGCCAGGCCTTCGTCGTCGCAATGACGACGGACAGAGGGACTGTTGCGCCATCGGCGCACTCTGTCGCCCTCGTACCGGCCCCTGGTTCATTCGCCATACTCATCCATTGCCTCGGCGTCGTTCGATCCCCATGGCCGCCTGATAACTTTTCAACGTCTCCCTCGCAGTTTGCTCCCACTGATAGTGGCTGGCTTGTTCCAATCCCTGTGCCCGCCGTTTGGCCCAAAGCGTATCATCGGCCAGCACACGTCGTATTGCATCGGCCAACGCCGCGACATCGTCCGGAGAGACGAGTTCAGCCACCCCCGCAAGATTCTCAACCAGCGATGAGGACAGCGTACTAATCACCGGCACCCCGCAAGCCATGGCTTCGAGCGGAGGAAACCCGAACCCCTCATGAAGAGAAGGGTACACAAAGAGCCTTGCTCCCGAATAGACAGCGGGAAGATCCTGTTGATCCACATAGCCGGCAAGGTGCACCTTCCCGCGCAAGACCGGCACATCTATCTGTTTCAACAGTGCCTCATACCCCCAGCCCAACTTGCCGGCAAGCACGAGATGCTCTTTGATGGCTCCTGCCTCTACAAGCCGTCGATAACTTTCAACCAAAGCGGGAAGGTTCTTTCGCGGCTCGAGCGTTCCGACATACAGGATGTAGGGCTGTGGGAGCATGAGTCGCGTGACGACCTCCTGGATAGATGCAGGGTCGCAGGGTCGAAACTCTTCGCCTATTCCCGGCACGGTCACATGAATGCGGTCTGGCTGGAGATCAGGGAGAAACTCCAAGATCGCTTGTCGTGTGGCCTGCGATGGGGCAATCACCATATCAGTCCGACGAAGGCTTGCCAGCACCATTTGCCGATACAGCATGCTTCGACGTAACGCGATGTGATGCTCCGGATGCGAGAACGACGTCATGTCATGAACCGTCAACACGTGCCGCGCTGCCCCTCGGATGTAGGGCATGATGAACGAAGGCGAGTGCACAACGTCCGCCTTCCACTCGGAGGCGGCGACAGGCAACATGACCTGCTGAGAGATTATTCGGATCGGTCGAGGGCGTGCACTGATGGAGGTGTGTGAAAAGTTCACGGGAAGATCGTGGGCAAAGAGCCGCCGATCCTCATAATTATGATAGATCATATACTGATTGCGTTGATCAACCTTCGCGAGGTGCAGCACCAGCTGTTTCAGGTATGTGTCGACACCGGTCATCTGGGGAATGAACGCCGTAAAATCGATCGCGATTCTCATCCGTCGGCCTACCTCACTGTGCTTAACGATACTGTGTTGCCAAGATGGCCTTCCTACGAAACGCCTGCCACATGCCGGGAATCTCCATCAGATGAACCACGACGGAACAGAGCAGGGCCAGCGGGATTTGGAACCACTTCACCCCGAAGGCACTGGCACAGCGAACACAATCCCGCCAACTGTCGAAGATTTTTCCTGCCACAAACACGGGAATGGAGCCCACGCCCAAGTGAGTCAGCCAGGCCTGCGGCATGAACGGATCTTGAAGTCGTGAGATGATCGTTCCGTATCCGGTATTACGTCGAATGTCCGACTCCATCGGCCAACCTTCGAAGTCATGTATGACCCGTACGGAAGGATCGAACCACAACTGATACCCCGTGCGCATGATGCTCTCCGACTGCATACGTCCTGCGAAAGGGCCAAGCCCGCTCGGCAGAAGATTCTTAAGATACACATCGCGCCGCCATATCGAGTTATTATTTGAAATAAACCTGGTCGGCCCGGATACCCCACGGTCAACGTACGATCGACTCAGCAGCGACAAGATCCGTTCTGTCAGCCCAGCGGCCGGATAGACTGTTCTCCCGCTGATGACGTCAACCTTCGGCATCGCTTTCATGGCAGCCACCGCGTTCTTCAGCCAGTCTCGTGCTGGCACGCAATCGGCGTCCAACATGGCGACACAGTTCGAGGTAGCCGCTCGAAACCCCGCATTCTTCAGTTCGTACGATCCCCCCTCGTCAGAGAGCACCAGCTTTAGGTTCGGAAGCATTCTACGGATGTCGTCTGGCATCGACCGCGCGGATGCCTTATTTTCGCAAAGAAGCCATTCTGCATTCACTTTCCCCTCCTGCTGAGCGAGGGCCGTTAGAGTGCTTCG
>JBDSKU010000318.1:0-6336 GCA_039916745.1 Nitrospiraceae bacterium | reverse complement strand
GGTGGCGACCACGACCACCTTGTATTCCGTGTTAAACGAGGCCATCACATTCTTGATGCGCGGGTCATAGCGGCGCGCCTCGGCATCGATGGCATTCAAGAGAGACACGCGATCGGCTGTCGCCACTTCGGCCTGTGCCCGTTCAACCGGGTAAAGATCTCGTGTTGGACGTTGGCGGACAGGCACTGAAACTGCCTGGGCCCCGCTTGGCGAATTGGCAATGTAGCGCGCCGTATCGGCCGCCAGCTCGAGATCCTTCTTCGTCAGTTCATCGGAATAGGCAAAGCCGGTTTTTTCGCCTGCCGTGGCACGCACCCCCACACCCTGCGACACATTCTTCGTGGCGCGCTTGACGAGGGACTCTTCCATCGAGACGGACTCGGAGACACAAGACTCAAAATACAGATCGGCATAGTCGACATCACGGACTTTGACCCGTCCGAGCGCCGAGAATACTTCACTTTCGGTCAGACCAAAGGAGGCTAACTGAACAAGTTCACCCATGGTTTGAGAATCCCCACGACGGTTAGCATACGAATGGACGCTGGAGTATAGCCGAATCATTTCTGCAGGCGCAATGCAAGATCATCCAACTCATCGCTTTTACAGGACTTTTACGAAAATTCGTTTGACTTTGCTCCCCCTCGCCAGTAGACTTTGCTCGCCTGCCATAAGATTTCACCCAAGATTAAGGATCGTGACGAGCTACATCGCATGAGCACGAACGAATCATCGGCCATGGACCAATTATCCATCGAAGAGCTGGCCACAAAACTCGATTCAGACCTCCTGCCCAAACACGTGGCCATTATTATGGATGGCAACGGCCGCTGGGCAGAACTCCGCACACTTCCTCGCATTGCCGGTCATCGGGAAGGGATTCAGTCCGTTCGGGAAATGATCACCGTCTGCCTGGAGCTTGGCATCCACGCCCTGACCATCTACGCGTTTTCACAGGAAAACTGGAATCGTCCTGCGCAGGAAATCTCCTCGCTCATGGGCTTGCTCGAATATTACCTGTCGACGGAGCGAACGAAGCTCATTGAACAGGGTGTTCGGTTTCGGACGATCGGCCGACTCGACGCCCTCCCGGCCTCCGCCCTCCAATGGGTCCGGGCCGCCGAACAAGAAACTGCCCATCTCGACAAACTGCATCTGACCGTCGCCCTCAGTTATGGTGGCCGGACCGAGATTGTCGACGCGGTTCGGGAGATTCTTCGTGAGGCACAAGACGGAAAGCTGCAACCGAACGAGGTCGATGAGGCACGAATCCAACAACATCTCTACACCCATGACCTGCCCGATCCAGACCTGTTAATTCGCACTAGCGGCGAAACGCGGATCAGCAACTTTCTCCTCTGGCAGCTTGCCTACACCGAGCTCTACTTCACGCCAACCCTCTGGCCCGACTTCCGTCGCCGCGAACTCTTGCTGGCCTTGCTGGAATACCAGCGACGCGAGCGGCGATTCGGTCGCGTGCTCAGCACCATTTCTTCATAGTGGCCGATATGCACGTCCACATGCATCAAGCCAACACCGCCGGCCACAAGCCGACAGACCCAGCGCCGGCTGCCGCGCCTCGATTTGACCCCCGTCGGATCTATACGGTCCTGGTCCTCGCGCCGCTCTTGTATGCCGTCATTCGCTACCTCCCGCCCCTCGTATTTTCAGGCGTCGTGGTACTGGCTGGCGCGCTCGCGCTCTTCGAATTCTATCGATTATGTTTCGGCGACCACAGTCACTCCTGGCTGATAGGAATCGGCCTGACAGGATTCGCCGCGGTGATTCTCGGCGCGCACCAGCCAGGCATCATCGTTCCGAGCCTCCTCGCGACATTGATCGCCATTATTTCGGTTCCACTATTCAATCGCGCGCCCCTCGAGCAAAGCCTGAAGAACGGCGCCCTGACATTATTCGGAGTACTCTATCTGGGCCTCACGCTTGGCCCACTCTCGATGACGAGACTTCTGCCTCTCGGCGAATGGCTGATCTTCTTTCTTCTATTGGTCACCTGGGCGTCCGATACTGGCGCCTACTATGTCGGTACCGTCTACGGACGGCATCGCTTGGCGCCCACGATCAGTCCAAAGAAAACTTACGAAGGCTTGGCCGGCGGCTTGATTGGTGCGATACTCGCCGCGTACGCAGTTCGTTGGTGGTTTCTCCCGGAGCTGTCTGGCCTCGACTGTCTCGTCTTGGCCACCCTGCTGACCATCACAGGTCTTTGGGGAGACCTGACCGAATCGGCCATGAAACGAAGCGTCGGCATCAAAGACTCCGGGGGAATTCTGCCAGGACATGGCGGCATGCTCGACCGACTGGATAGTCTCTTGTTCACCGCCCCTGCCTTCTACTACTATATAACGATGGCAAGCCGCCTACGAGTCATCGAGTGAGGGACCAGCTATGAAAACAATCGTTATTCTCGGATCGACTGGGTCGATCGGCACCAGCACCTTAGATATTGTGGACCGGTTCCCGGAAGAGTTCCGTGTGGCAGGGCTGACTGCGGGAAGCAATGATGAAAAACTCGAAGAGCAGATCCGCCGATACAAGCCCCGCATCGTGGCCCTCTCGAATGCCGCCGCGGCTGCCAGGCTCCGGCATCGCTGCACAGACTTGCCCGTTGAAATCTTGGATGGTCAAGAAGGCTTGATTCACGTCGCCACTACGCCAGAAGCTGAGCTCATCATCTCAGCCATCGTCGGTGGCGCCGGTCTTGTCCCTACCCTGGCTGCGATCCGGAGCGGAAAGCAAATTGCCTTGGCCAATAAAGAGCCGATGGTCATGGCCGGACAACTGATGCAGGACGAAGCGCGGCGGCATGGTGTCCGTATTTTTCCGGTCGACAGCGAGCATAGCGCCATCTTTCAGTCGTTAGAAGGCCATCGCAAAGAAGATGTCCGCCGCCTCATCTTAACGGCATCCGGCGGGGCCCTCTGGACTCTGACAAAGGACGAACTGCGTGATGTGACCGCCGAACGGGCGCTCCAGCATCCCAATTGGAAAATGGGCGCCAAAATCACCATCGATTCTGCCACCCTCATGAATAAGGGACTTGAAGTCGTTGAAGCCCGCTGGCTCTTCGACATCCCGGAATCCCAGATCGAAGTCATGATCCATCGGGAAAGCATCATCCATTCTCTGGTAGAGTATGGAGATCGTTCGATGATTGCGCAGTTGGGATTACCGGATATGCGAACGCCTATTTCCTATGCGATGCGATACCCAGGGCGCCTGCCACTGGACCTTCCGTCGCTGGATCTGACGGAGATTGGAAAGTTGACGTTCTGCAAACCGGATCACGACCGGTTTCCTTGTTTAGGCCTTGGATTTGAATCTCTGCGGATCGGCGGAACGATGCCAGCCACGATGAATGCCGCCAACGAAGTGGCGGTTGAGGCGTTCCTAAATGGGGGCGTCCGGTTTACCGATATTGTGGACATTATCCGCAGCACGATGAACGCCCACAGTCCCAAAGAAGTGGATACGCTGGAAGAGGCGCTGGAGGCGGATCGCTGGGCCAGAGAAAAGGCAGAGTCGTTGGTCGTAGCATTGGCACGCTAGTTTTACACGAAGGAGCATACACCGTGTTCATGGCATTCACCTGGTCCCCCGATACCCTCTGGTTGCTCTTGCAGAAGGCTTGGTGGTTCCTGGTCGTCCTCGGCGTGCTCGTGGCGTTCCATGAGCTCGGGCATTTCCTGGCCGCTCGCTGGGTCGGCGTCAAGGTCCTCAAGTTTTCTCTGGGATTCGGACCGAAGATTTTCGGCCGCCAAATGGGCGAAACCGAATATCTTCTCTCAGCCATTCCACTGGGTGGCTACGTAAAGTTGTTCGGCGAAGATGAAACCGAGGCCACAACGCCAGAGGATCGGACTCGGTCCTTTGCGCACCAAGGCCTATGGGGAAAAGTCTTGATCGTCGCCGCAGGACCTGGATTTAACTTTATTCTGGCCTATTTTATTTTTGCAGGATGGCTCGCAACCGGGGCGCCACTATTCGTCCCCACGTTCCAGGACTTGAATCCCGATGTCGAAGCGATGGTCCCCGGCTCTCCAGCTGACACGGCCGGCATCCAGATCGGCGATCATATCAGCCGAGTCAACGGACAGGAGATCTCGACCAGGACTGAGCTGTTCGACGCTGTGGCGAAAAGCAAGGGCCAGGCGCTGACGCTTGAGATCAAACGAGACGGCCAGGTCAAAACACTGACGGTGACGCCCACCACCACTGCCCCTGGACCACAGGCCTCGACACAAGAGCCCGCCTATTACTTGGGCGTCGAAGAGACACCGCCCCTCGTGACCTCCGTCATGCAAGGCTCCCCAGCAGCCAAGGCCGGACTGCAGGCAGGTGACCATGTAGCCACCATTGAGGGCCAACCGATCCATACCTGGTCACAAATGACCGGTATGGTGAAAGAAAGCCCCAGCCATCCACTCAAGATCGAGGTCCTGCGGGAAGGACACCGGATTCCACTGACCGTGACGCCCTCTGCCGAGAAAACCATGGTTAACGGCCAATCGGTCGAGGTCGGCAAGATCGGCATTTCAGGACCCGGCCGTTCGATCATGCGTTCCAGCACCCCGCTGTTGTCACTCTACGACGGCTTGGGAGCCACGTGGGGCTGGACCGAGCTGACTGCCATTGGTCTCTACAAGATGATCGTGGGGGACATCTCCAGTAAAAATATCGGCGGACCACTGACGATCGCGAATATTTCCGGAGAAGCCGCTGCGCAAGGGGCCTCGAGTGTGGTCTTTCTCATCGCCATTCTCAGCATCAATCTGGGCGTCCTCAACTTGCTCCCTATTCCCATTCTCGACGGCGGCCATCTGTTATTTTTCCTGATTGAGGCCATCCTCAGGAAGCCCCTCGGTGAACGCCAAAGAGAAGTAGCACAACAGGCTGGCCTCGTGTTATTAGTGAGCGTCATGATTTTTGCGTTCTGGAATGACCTTGAACGGATCTTTTTACGATAAGACCTGAGGCAGAAAGTCTCAATGTCGAGCGTCTTCATCTCGGTGAAACAACTCCTCGATCACTGCCACTTCGAGCTGAACGACCTGCAGGCGTGATCCCTTATTGACCCTTCTCATAGAACCATGCGTACCTCTCAAGTCTTAATCCCTACATTGCGCGAAGAACCGGTCGAAGCGGAAACCGTCAGCCATAAGCTCATGCTCAGAGCGGGGCTGATTCGCAAAGTGGCAGCCGGCATCTACACCTATCTTCCGCTCGGCCTCAGGGTCATTCGAAAGGTCGAACAGATCATTCGCGAGGAAATGAACCGGGCGGGGGCACAAGAACTTCTCATGCCCATTGCCTCTCCCGCAGAGCTGTGGCAAGAAACAGGTCGATGGAATTTCTACGGCAAGGAGTTGATTCGCTTTAAAGATCGCCATGAACGCGAGTTCTGCCTAGGACCAACCCATGAGGAAATCATCACCGATTTGTTCAGGCGCGAAGTCCGCTCCTACCGACAGATGCCGCTAAACTTCTATCAGATCCAAACGAAGTTTCGCGACGAAATCCGCCCCCGCTTCGGACTCATGCGGGGACGCGAGTTCATCATGAAGGACGCCTACAGCTTCGACCAGGACGAAGCGAGCGCCAAGCTTAGCTATCAGAAGATGTACGACGCCTATCAGCGTATCTTCACACGCTGCGGCCTCACCTTTCGCGCCGTAGAAGCCGATACCGGACTGATTGGCGGTAGCTCATCTCATGAGTTCATGGTGCTCGCCGATACGGGCGAGAACACCATCGTCTATAGCGATACCGGCACCTACGCCGCCAACGTCGAACAGGCCGAAGTGCTTCCTCCTATGGATATGGACACCGACGCACCCCGTCCCCTGCGCGTCGTCCAGACGCCCCGCTGCCGGACCGTCGAAG
The DNA here is from genome assembly GCA_039916745.1 of Nitrospiraceae bacterium. Lineage (GTDB taxonomy): Bacteria > Nitrospirota > Nitrospiria > Nitrospirales > Nitrospiraceae > Palsa-1315. Next base: position 435 of record JBDSKU010000318.1, on the reverse strand, counting down.
AAGTCACGAAATTCTTGAACGTCTCCCCTGATCGCCTCGTCAAAACGCTCCTCTACTCGACGGGGAAAGAGACCGTAGCCGTGTTGATACGAGGCGACCATGAGGCCAATGAGATTAAGATTCAACGGCTTCTTCAAGTGACGGATCTTGAGCTCGCGGCTCCCGCCGTCGTCGAGCAAGTCACTGGCGCGCCGGTCGGATTTGCCGGACCCGTCGGGCTGAAACATGTTCGGATTATCGCCGACCACGCGATCAACGCCTTGCGCAACGTGGTCGTCGGTGGCAATCAACTTGATACGCACTATGTCGATGCGAATTGGGAGCGTGACTTTCACGTCGAGCAGTTTGCCGATCTTCGCAGTGCCTGCGCAGGAGACCCATCACCGAGAAAAGATGGGACGTTGAAAGCGACGCGGGGCATTGAAGTCGGGCACG
>JBDSKU010000317.1:0-4243 GCA_039916745.1 Nitrospiraceae bacterium | reverse complement strand
AAGGCCAGCGCCCCATCCGGCCCTTTCTTCGGGCCCATGCCGAAGTGAATCAGATTGTCCCAGTAGAACGACGTGAGTAGAAAGGTCGTGGGCACACCGCGCTTCATAAACTCCGCGTCAGCCTCGCCCTTCGCGTCGAAGTGCGGCACTTTATACTTCCCCATCAAGGTCGGCATGCGATTGTCGCTAAGCGGCACCCACTTGCGCGTGTCTTCCAGCGTAGACCAGATCACATGCTGCACGCCGGTATCCTTCGCCGCCTGTGCCTGACTTATGGCCTGGACCAACTCTTTCTCCGGCGACAAGTGCTCCCAAAAGTTCGTCAGACAAAACACTCCGTACGCTCCCGCGAAGGCCTTCTTCAGGCTCCCTGGGCTATCTAAGTCTGCCGCCACGACCTCGGCCCCCAGTGCCGCCAGCCCCTTCGCCTTGTCGGACTGCGCATCTCGAGTGATCGCGCGCACGGTGAAGACGCCATGCTTATCGTTCAGAATGGCACGGACCAATCCACCGCCCTGCGCTCCGGTTGCCCCCACCACTGCAATGATTTTTTTCTCAGCCATGATGCACTCCCTTCAGCAAATGGACGATGACGAGGGTCATAATTTAGCACATCAAGGGCCGATGGAGTCATCGACGCCAACCAGACTCTTGCTCCTATACATTATCCTGGGATGGCTGGATGAGGCCCCTACTGCGCGCGTCGAACGAGCACATTCCTATCGTGCGCGTTCCGCGAGCACAGGGGACTTCAACGGGCCATCCCTCTCCCACGCACTTGTAGCCCTGCAAAAATTCTGTACAATGCCCCCATGCGTTCATCAGCAACTCTCTACTCCTTATTGATCCTCGCTTTCGCCTTCGCCACAGCAGGCTGTGAGACAACCGACCGGATCCTCACGACAGCTGGACAAGTCGCAAAGGGCCGGACCGGCCAGACCATCATCGATCTTGCCGAAGGGAAAGACCCGGCACAGATCGCCAGGCAACGGCTCGACCAGTACGGGCGCGATCCTGAAGCGCTGCTCAGAGATTTGCGCACCGCACAAAAAGACTTTGAAGCCATTCTCACCGCCCTCGGGCTGAATGTCGGGAAAACCTGGGGAAAGGACGAAGTCAAACTGCCTGAGCAGAAAAAATATGTGAAGTACACGCAGAACTATAAGAGTCGGGCGATCGTCAACTTCGATTCGGGCGAGATCCTGGTCGAGACGCTAGACGAGCAAGATCCCCAACGCAGTCTCAAGAATGCCGTGGTCACGACGATCCTGACGCCAGAGGATCCCCGCGCAGTCGATTTGTTTTCCGACAAGGAAATCGTCCTCACCGGCGACAAAATGCCTTACTTGTACGGCCTTGTTCTCGATCAGCAGCGTAAACCGGTGCGCACGCCGGCAGAGGCCGAGCCCTTTGCCGCCTACATCCTTGAGAAGAAATCTGCAACGCGGGTGATCGACCAGGAGGGAACCAAGAAAACCGCCCACTACGTCAAGATCCCGATGGTGTCCAACCTCGCCGTAAAGCAGGCGGACAAGTACCGAGCGCTGGTCCACCAGTTTGCCGAACAATACCGCATCAGCCCGAGCCTGGTCTTCGCCGTCATCCGCACCGAGAGCAACTTCAACCCCTATGCCGTCAGCTCAGCCCCGGCTTACGGACTCATGCAACTGGTCCCCACCAGCGGCGGACGGGAAGCCTACCGGAAGGCGAAAGGCAAAGACGTCGCCCCTTCACGGGAATACCTGTTCGATCCCGCCAACAACGTCGAGTTAGGCAGCGCCTACTTGAATGTCTTGATGTTCAATCAGCTGGAGAATGTGGCGCATAATGTCTCACGGGAATACTGTGTGATTGCAGCCTACAATACCGGACCGAGCAACGTCTTCCGCACGTTTTCTCGCAACCGTACTGAAGCCGTCAACCAGATCAACAGTCTCCAGCCATCCGGCGTCTACGACCAATTGCGTCAAAAGCTCCCCTACGAAGAGACCCGCCACTATCTAGAGAAGGTGACCGGCTACCGCAAGGCCTTCATCAGCTCGTCGGAAAAACCCGGCCAATAAGCACCACCGCCCGATACAACCTGTTCACGAGCTCGCAGGGGTACCGATCAGTACCACAACGCCCACTGACCGAACTCGCTCGACCCCAGGAACTCTTTGAGTTCCTGGGGAGCTGAACCGGGCAGCAGCGATGCCAGCAAGCCATGCCCACCCAACGCGGCGAGTTCCTGCCACAGCTCGTCAGGGAGCGGGCCCTCGAACGCTGCCTGCATGATACCCGCCAGAACGGACAGCAGAATCGACATATTATGGGCAGTGGTGAGGTCGTAGGGATAGGAATAGGTCTTGGAAAACTGAAGGTTTCTAAGTATGTCCACCACGACCGACTCATCCCACACCCGATCGTGAGGGTAATCCAGCGACATACCCTGCGGCAGACGGGCGAAGCCTTGCCGGTCCCAGGCAAAAATCTTCGCGAGGTACGTTCGCAGCGTTTCACGATAGGCATCGGGCAAGTGGCCCGGAGGTTCCTCCAGCCACGCGCCCATATCGATCGGTGCATTCCTGCGCAAGGCATCCAGCAACCGGTTGCCCGCGTAGAGACGCTGACGGAGCGGCACATGCGGTTTCTCCAGCAGGTCGAGCAAAATCGTTTCGATCTGGCGGAACGATTCCCATGGGATGTCCAGGTCAGGCGCGAGACGAAACCCGTTCGGGCTCCGTAGCGGGGCGAGGAACAGGCGCTCGCGCACATCGCCCTGACGCGCTGCCAATGCAGGGCCCAACCGGTTTCTCACGCTGCCACACACCAGACTCGTCGTGACAGCCACACCTTCAGGAGTCTGCGCAAACGCAAAGGGGAAGACGGCACAGGGTCCGAACGGTTGGCGGCCCAGGGTCTTGTGAATCAAGCACTGACGATGTTCACCCAAAAATCGGCAGGTCTCGCGATTATCTTTTAGTTGCAACTGACCGTCGGTGCGAACATCCAATTTCGTGCCCATGAGTGCCGGCTGAATCTCTTCCCAGGGAATGGCATCGATCAGGACTTGGGCGGCGAGAGGCACAGCAATACTATAATCGAATTTACAGCAGGCCCCGCTCATATGGCAGCTAAAGCGCGACTCGGGCAGAAAGCTCAGGTGCACATCTGACTGCCGGAACAGACGACAGTAGGAGGCATCGAGCGCACTCCGTGGCAGGACCGGCAAGTCGGAGAGCATCCAAGGATATTCTGCCAGCGTTTGCAACTGCCCCTGGCGATAGGACCAGTCCTGGATCGCGGGCGCAACGATGCACCACCCCATGCGCCACTGCCCACCCTCATGTCGAGCGCCCAACCCTACGGTCGCGTCCCGGCCATCGCCCGATTCGAAAACGTTGAACCACCCGACCGCCAAGCTAGCATCCGTTTCCACGTTGTCCGCAAGCAGATCGACGCGTTCAAACACCGGCAGTTTCCCGATGCCCTGCGTGCAGGCATGACGGTGTGCCTGCGCGAACGCCTCTCGATCCGTTTCACCTTTTCTGCATAAACGTCCTTCGAACGCAACCGGCGCGTCGTCAGCATAGAGATCGTGCAAGCGTTGGCCGCCATCAGGATCGGCGTGGGCCGCAAGAAATTCCTGGAAGAGGGCCAGAACAACTGCGACATCCTGCGGCAACGGGGCGAGTACGTGAATCATCGATCCTCCTTGGGATTCGTAACGAGCATGAGAAAAGAGCGCTCACGCACCGTGCCTCGTCGCCGTGCGGATAGATTGCGCGCTCGAATGTCTCCCGCGAGCGATCTGCGCGATCATCCCGGGTGCTTGGGCGATATCGCAAAGGATGTGCCGCACAGGCCTGTGCGTTTCGCTGTAAATTCTCATATGGAACACCGCGCGGTGAGCCATTAAAGCGCGGCAGGGGAAGAATATGCCGAGCGGTTGGGCAGATTACGACTGAGGCAGAGCACCGAACGGATGCGCCAGACTAGGCTACTCTCAGATGCCCCTCTCGAGACCACAGCAAGCATCGCCATGACCTCACCGAGCTGAGCCCCGCTTCATGTTCATAGTCGGCTCAGGTACACTGGGATAGCCACGCGAGATTGGCATGACCGAAGAGACCTGCGGAGGCAGGCCTTGCGCGTCGAACCTGTCTCGCTAGACGTGCCCATCACGAGATTGAGAGTCTGGCGGACTTTTCCAGCATTCATCCAGAACAGCTATGAGAACTACACGCTACGACGCCATTAT
>JBDSKU010000316.1:0-3063 GCA_039916745.1 Nitrospiraceae bacterium | reverse complement strand
AGATCAGACAGGTATCAAAAGTCTCAGCGGTGACAGTTATCATTGAAGGGTACGGGGCAGGATCGAAAACACAAAAGATAAGAAAAAATATCCCACATGCTACTCGTCTTCGCGGCGGCGGATGAGCACTCGATAAGACAGATCTACACGATCCTGGGAAAGGATCAAGTGCCCCTCATTACTCACGCTGCGCGGGACATTCTGAATCGGGTCACCATCATCCAATAATACCGAAAGGATCTGTCCCTGTTCCATCGTTTCCAACTTCAACTTCGTCTTGACGAAGTTATAGGGACAAATTACTCCTCGTAAATCCAACTCGGCATCCGGCTGACCAGTCACAGCCGCGCTTCCCTCACGATGTTCGATCACCACTCTCTCCTTCTTAAGCTTAGGCTACTCGCCTCTGCCAACAGCAAATCCTAACAAGGAATCAGCGCCTCAGCAAGCACCACGTCGGGAGATACCAGGCGACTGGCAAAAAAAGAAGGGGCAGCGTTTCGCTGCCCCTTCCCACTGAGTCACACAATGTACTGAGATTTAGTTCAGACCCTTGACCATGCTTGGCTTGGAAGAGTCCGTACCATAGTCAGATCTATTCCCGCTTGCATTGCCCCATCCTGGCTGCGGTTCACATTGCCAGCAAGGAGCGGCACCGGTATATCCACCAACCTGGCTGGTGATGCCTGATTCGATCTGACCTGGAAGCACAGCACCACCAACGCCACCGGTGATGCCACCGCTGTTCGTTTCAATCCCACGTTCGGTCATGGGGTTTGGGCGCTGCCCAAGTCCACCGAAACCAGCCAGCTTCTCATTGCCACGCATCACAGTGATCTCACGGACGATCTTACGTCCTGTGCCGAACGGCTGGGCCGCACTGGTTTCCTCAATCGCCTGGATAGTCACATCGTCACCAGATTCAATAATACGAATCTGATCGTAATTGGTCTTGTCATCAAAATATACCGTGCGGTAGTTCATTGCGCCACCACCTGCACGTCCCTCATCATGGGAGCTTCCACCCATCTCAAGAAACATTTTATGAGCCGGCCGATCAAAACCAATCACACGGCCATACATGGTTTCGGCCTGCGACAACCGATCGAGGAACTGGCTTCGATCGTAGGTGTTCACGCGAGGACTCGTCCCCGATACATCGCCAACTCCTTGGCCCACGCCCATCCCGGACTGGTTAGATTGCAAGCGCTCCTGAGCGATTGACACACCCACAGAACCGACAAAAATAATTGCCGTTCCTAGTGCCAACACTTTACGCATGTGCTGCCTCCTTGGTGAGATTAGAGAATGAAGTGAAATGACGGACAAACAAGATGAGACCAACATGATCAGGTTTATACTGTTTCATCACTGCTACGGCGCGGACTATAGGCCACCAATTCAGACATGTCAAGAGGCAAATCGTGAGCAATTTAGCATTGATTGAAGCACGATCGGACAATTAATCGTTTCAGAGAAAACATTCACAATATCCTGCTCCCGCTACAATTGTTAAATGGTGCCCAGAGGGAGGGTTGAACTCCCACTCTCTTACGAGAACCGGATTTTGAGTCCGGCGCGTCTGCCAGTTCCGCCATCCGGGCACAGCCCATACACTCACACATGAAAACACCGCACATACTTAACATGAAGCCATGTGCGGGTCAATCAATCTCCCCTCTTTTCTTACTCATGAACGCAGTGCTACACTAACGCTTCGACCCACCTCATCTATATGTGCGGGAGGATCCTTAATTATGGCAGACGTTCAGTGCATCACATGCGGACAGGCAGGAGAAGCCATCACCGACACCCTTTTCATGGGAAAGCTCGAAACCGAGATCAAAGCCAAGGTCTGCAAACCTTGCTGGAAAAAATGGGAAGGCATGCGGGTCATGGTCATCAACGAGTATCAGGTCAACTTGGGCGAGGAAAGCGGCAGAGAACTCGTCAAGAAGCAGATGAAAGCGTTTCTGAAGCTCGGCGAGCAAATTGACACCGCAAAGATCGATCAAAACTTTCGCCCGCAATCCTAAGCCTCACAGCCCCTGAATGGGCCTCGAAGTATCTGCCCAGTCTCTAGGCTGGAATGTTCCATGATTTTCTCTAGCGATCTCGCAGGCTTCGTTGACAGGCTGGTTCCTCAAATGCTAAGTTGCTCCCTTCTTGATCCATCCATGCGGATGATCAGCATCTCCTCGCGACCTTAAAAAGGCGAGGAAGGAGAACGGATTTGTCGTGATTACACAGATGCATATCAAAGGGTTGATGTTCGACCCCTACAATAACGCGTATATCGTGGTGTTACGCGACGAAGAACATTCCGATATGCTCCCCATTTGGGTCGGAAAATCAGAAGCCGGGGCGATCAGTATGGCGATGGAAAATGTCACGCCTCCCCGGCCGATGACACACGACTTCATGAAGTCGTTTCTTGATGCGTATAATGCAAAGGTCATTAGTGTGGTCATTACGGACCTATCTGAGCATACCTACTTTGCCAAGATTCACTTGATGTACGAAGACTCAGAATATACCGTCGATGCTAGACCCAGCGATGCGATTGCACTCGCCCTTCGGTCCAATGCGCCGGTATTTGCCAATGACAGCGTCATTACGAAACAAAGCTCCGAGGAACTTGAACAGTGGCTGGAAAATCTTAAGCCGGAAGATTTTGGCAAACTGGACTCCTGATCCAAGGGCACCCGATAAATGAGCACCGTCAATCCACCCAAAGAACAAAGCCTGATCGAATACCGGGTAGACCGCATTCTCGAAGAGGCCAATACCGACACGAGAATCGTCGTACTGGCCAGACAGGACGGCTCCCTCGACACATTTCCGATCTGGGTCGGGGCCGCAGAAGGCAATGCCATTAAACTCGCGCTCGATGCCATGATCACCCCGCGCCCCATGAGCCATGACTTGATCAAGAGTTTCGCGGAACATTTGAGCGTCACGATTCAGCGTGTCGTCATTGCCGACGTGAAAAGCAGTACCTATTATGCGACCGTCTATGTCGCCAACAAAGGCGTAGGTCGGACGATCGACGCCAGACCCAGC
>JBDSKU010000315.1:0-17060 GCA_039916745.1 Nitrospiraceae bacterium | reverse complement strand
TGGGCCGCCGCCGTGGATGGATGCTCATGATGCAGCTTGGTGTCGCGCTCGGCTTGGCGGCTATGGCGGTAACGGGTCCCGGCGATCGTCCTGAGATACTGGGAATGCTGGCTCTTGTGGTGGCGTTTTTCTCCGCCTCACTCGATATCGTGTTCGACGCCTATCGGACCGATCTGCTCTTACGTCCTGAGCGGGGATTCGGTGCAGCCGTGTGGGTGAATGGCTATCGATGTGCGCTGTTGCTGGCGAGCGCGGGCGCCCTCCTATTGGCCGATCATATTGGATGGAAAAATACCTATTTGTTGCTTGCCGCGCTCATGGCAACCGGAGTGGTCACGATCCTCGTGAGTCCGGAACCGCATGACCCCAGTGCTGTACCGGCAAGCTTGGCTGAAGCAGTCGGTGGACCACTGAAAGAGCTCTTTGCCCGTCCGGGGGTGCTCGGGCTTCTGGCCCTTATCGTCCTCTACAAGGTTGGAGATGCGGTTGCGGCCTCACTGCAAACGGCATTTCTGATAGGGGGGATGGGTTTCTCTGTCAGCGAGGTTGGGTATGTGAAGGGTCTTGGTCTCATAGCCACGCTCATCGGCGCATTGGCTGGTGGCGTCGCCATGGCTAAGCTCGGGATGGTCCGGTCCTTGCTCCTCTTCGGTGTCTTGCAAGCCGTCTCAAATCTTGGATTTATGTGGCTCGCATGGCTGGGGAAGAGTTACGCGGCACTCACGACATCCATTCTCGTCGAGAATGTCACCGGAGGCATGGGCACTGCCGCGTTTGTCGCATTGATTATGTCGCTCTGCGACCATCGGTATACGGCAACTCAGTTCGCGTTGCTCTCTTCCCTCGAAGCGCTCGGACGGGTGTTTTCCGGTCGTCCGTCAGCCGTCTTGGTCGAACTGGTCGGCTGGACACAGTTTTTTTTCTGGTCGTTTCTCATCGCCCTGCCCGGCATCTGGCTGGTCTGGGCCCTCCGGGTGCAGTTACATCAAGAAGCCGGCCGCGATGCGCAAGCCAGAGCAGGGTCAGCCGATCTATGACGATGGGATGCGGCGCTGGAGGAACAAGACGAACAGCATGAGTGTAGGAAGGGGCGCCAGGACGAAGGGCACGAGCCAGACCCAGACATTCTTCCCGCGCATGCGGGCTTGGTCGATCATCCAGACAAACACCCATGCAATCACGCCGACATAGTTGAGGGCCATCCAGCGCGTCGTATGAATCTTGAGGCCGCTCGTGCTGTCCGGAATTGCATTGAAGAGAAAGATTCCCAGCATAAGCACAAACAGCCCCAATAACGTTGCGACAAGTCGCTTGCTCCAAACAAACATGATGATCCTCCTGATACAGGCCATGTGCGTGGCGTTATTGCCGCAGCAGATATGCGGAGCGTAGGCTAATCATGCGACTATCGTTTGTCAAAGGGGAACAGCGCACTGCCGCTTCTATTGAGCCCGTCACGAACAGGGCTTGGTCGTCATCAATCTGAGGATTTCAATGAGCCTCCTGCGTTTAATCCTGCTGGTTGTGGTCCTGACTGCCAGTGTCGTGCTGGCACAGACGAACCCCACCACGGATCACTATCTGATCTTTGTCCAAGCCGAACTTGCGAAGGCCATGGATCGCATGGATCAATCCACTCCCGAACGGGAAGGGGCGGTGGTCAGAAATATCTTTCGGCGGCATAGCCAGGAGTTGCTCAATAGCATGGTGCGTCCTCATACGATCCGTCACAATTGGGGGCTCTTCAGCCGGTTTGAAACTACGGTGTTGGGTACTCGGGTTGTGGTCATCGGCATCGGTAGTCACTTCATCCCGGTTGAAGGGGTGGATGAAGCTATTTTGGCTCTCGGACGCCGCGTATTTTAATTTTTCCTCCATAGGAATTCCTCAGCCCTCAAAATAACCGGTGTTTTCGATCAAAACGCTGTGGATAAGTCGGCCTAAATTCTCGATAGATGGCGATTCTCAATCGTTTGCAGTTATCCACAGGTTTTCCTCTGTTTCCCCAGGCACCCACTACACTTGGTGTTGACAATTCATCCTGATCGCTATATGTAGATGCTCCTTAGATAGATCAAGCCTCAAGACACAAAAATTTTGGCGTTCACGGGATATCAGCCTGATTAAGATTGAAGCTTAATTGTTCCTGTTGGGGATCGAGAGCAGTCCCACACCAACTACGCAGACTGGGGGAGGGAAAATCGTGAGAATAGAACGCCGATTTACACATCGCGGACAAAGTCCCTATGAAGGCCTGCCGTTTCTGAAACGTTCGTCGGAAATTCGCAATCCCGACGGATCGACCGTCTTTAAGCTGGAGAACATCGACATTCCGGAGCCCTGGTCCCAGCTGGCGATCGACATTCTCGCTCAAAAATATTTCCGGAAAGCCGGAGTACCCCAGCATGACGAGCAGGGGAATCCGATCGTCGGCCCGGATGGCAATCCAAAATTGGGAGGGGAAAGCGACTCCCGGCAGGTTTTTGAACGGCTCGCCGGTTGTTGGACTTCCTGGGGCAAAAATTTCGGTTATTTCAAGACGCCGGAAGATACAGAAGCTTTTCACGATGAGCTTTGTTACATGCTCGCGCATCAGATGGTTGCGCCGAACTCTCCCCAGTGGTTTAACACGGGGTTGCATTATGCCTATGGGCTTTCAGGGCCTGCACAAGGGCATTACTACGTCGATCCCAAGACTCGTGAAGTCGTCAAAGCCACCAATGCATTTGAGCATCCGCAACCGCATGCCTGCTTCATTCAGTCCGTTGACGACGACTTGGTCAGCGAGGGCGGCATCATGGATCTCTGGGTGCGAGAAGCGCGCCTGTTCAAGTACGGATCAGGGACCGGCACCAACTTCTCCAAGCTTCGTGGCGATGCCGAACCGTTGTCCGGCGGCGGTCGTTCGTCCGGATTGATGTCCTTTCTGCGCATCGGCGATCGTGCCGCAGGCGCGATTAAGTCAGGCGGCACGACCAGGCGGGCTGCCAAAATGGTCTGCCTCGATTTAGATCACCCCGACATCGAAGAATTTATCAATTGGAAGGTTGTGGAAGAACAAAAAGTCGCCGCAATGGTAACTGGCTCTAAAATCTGCGCCCAGCGTCTCAATGCCGTCCTTAAGGCCTGCCATGTCGTCGATAGCGCCGGTCAGATGAAAATTGAGATCGATGCCAAGCAGAACCCTATTCTTAAGGAGGCGTTGGCCTCTGCTCGGCGCGATGCCGTTCCGGAAGCCTATGTTCAGCGGATGTTTTCCTATGCGCAGCAGGGATTCACGCATTTTGCGTTTCATGAGTACGACACGAATTGGGACGGTAAGGCCTACCAGACGGTGTCCGGCCAGAACTCCAACAACAGTGTGCGCATTCCCAACGAATTTTTTGCGGCGTTAGAGGCGGATAGCGATTGGCAGCTTAAGCGCCGGATCGATGGCAAAGTCTCCAAGACCCTCAAGGCACGGGACCTCTGGGATCAGATCGCTTGGGCCGCCTGGATTTGCGCGGACCCCGGTACGCAATACGACACCACCATCAACGAATGGCATACCTGTCCGGAGAATGGCCGCATCAATGCCTCCAATCCTTGCTCGGAATACATGTTCCTCGACGATACGGCATGCAATCTGGCCTCGCTCAATCTCGGTCAATTCTTTTCGACCGACGCCCAATTCGAGCTGGAGAATTTCCGTCATGCCGTCCGTCTCTGGACGGTCGTGCTGGAGATCAGCGTACTCATGGCATCGTTTCCCAGCCGTGCTATTGCCGAGAAGAGTTTTGAGTTCCGGACGTTGGGGCTTGGTTATGCCAACTTGGGCACGGTGCTGATGCGGCAAGGTATTCCTTACGACTCACCCAAAGCCTTGGCAATCTGCGGTGCCTTGACCGCCATCATGACCGGCGAGGCGTACAGCACGTCCGCTGAAATGGCTGCAGAGCTGTGGCCGTTCCCTGGTTATGCCAAAAACCGCGACGCGATGTTGCGTGTGATCCGCAATCATCGGCGCGCCTCGTACAATGCCGCTCCGGAAGAATATGAGGATTTGACGATTACCCCGATTGGGATCCAGCCGGAGCATTGTCCTCCCGAGCTGCTCGTCGCGGCTCGCCGCGCATGGGACCGTGCTCTTGAATTGGGGACGGCCTATGGGTATCGCAATGCGCAGGTAACGGTCATTGCCCCTACCGGCACGATCGGACTCGTGATGGATTGCGACACGACCGGCATCGAGCCAGATTTTGCGCTGGTGAAATTTAAGAAATTAGCCGGCGGAGGCTACTTCAAGATCATCAATCAAAGCATACCCGCAGCCCTCAGAACATTGGGGTATACCGAGTCTCAGATTCTGGACATCGTGAACTATTGCGTCGGCCGGCAAACCTTGCAGACTGCACCATTCATTAACCATGAGGCTCTGAGGAAGAAGGGGTTCGACGACGCCGCACTGGCACGAATGGAAGGCGGGTTGGCTCAGGCCTTTGAGATTCAATTTACTTTTAATAAGTATGCGTTGGGTGAGGATTTCTGCCGGGAGAAGTTGGGGTTGACCGACGCACAATTGGCGGAATCCAACTTCAATATGCTGCGGGCGCTGGGATTCACACAAGAGGAAATCGCCGCGGCCAATGATTATTGCTGCGGTACCATGACGGTGGAAGGGGCGCCACATCTCAAAGCCGAGCACCTTCCGATCTTTGATTGCGCCAACCGTTGCGGTCGGATCGGTCAGCGGTATATCGCCGTCGATGCGCATATCCGCATGATGTCGGCGGCACAACCATTCATCAGCGGCGCCATCAGCAAAACGATCAACATGCCGGCCGATGCGACATTGGAAGAAGTGAAGTCCTCCTATCTGTTTGCCTGGAAGAGCATGGTCAAGGCGGTGGCGCTGTATCGCGACGGCTCAAAGTTGAGCCAGCCGTTGTCGGCCTCAACCGACAGTGGCAAGACGATTGAAACCTCGTCAGAAGTGCTATCGATTGCGGAAAAGATTACCGAACGCGTGATGGTCCGGTATCTCGCAAAACGGCGACCGCTTCCAACCAGACGTAATGGGTACACGCAGAAAGCCGTGGTGGGAGGGCATAAGCTCTATCTGCGTACGGGTGAGTATGAGGACGGGACGTGCGGCGAGATCTTCCTGGATATGCACAAGGAAGGGGCCGCCTTCCGCAGCCTCATGAACTGTTTTGCGATTGCCATTTCACTCGGTCTCCAGCATGGCGTGCCGCTGGAGGAGTTCGTCGAAGCCTTCGTGTTTACCCGCTTCGAGCCGAATGGGCCGGTTAAGTTGAACGACCGTATCAAGATGTCCACGTCGATCATTGATTATATCTTTCGGGAGCTGGCGGTGACCTATCTTGACCGCTATGACTTGGCACAGGTCAAGGAAGAGGATCTTCGAATGGATTCGGTCAAGAAAGACGAGCAGGACCCTGAATGCGTGGAGGAGGAAGCCACTCCTGAAACGCTGGCATCGACCTCAATCAGTACAGAAATATTTCCCGCACGAAGAGGCGCCGCGCCTCGCCATAAGAGCAACGGCCATGGAAATGGTCATACGAGCGTCTCCCATACCGTCGAACTGAAGCGGGAAACCCTGACGTTGACCGCGATCCAGATGGCTCGCCAAAAAGGTTATGAGGGTGATCCCTGTTCCGAATGTAAGCAGTTCACCATGGTACGGAACGGAACCTGTCTGAAGTGTGAAACCTGCGGCACCACGAGCGGTTGTTCATAGTTGCGAGGATTCCATGAGTACGATTCTTCGAGAGCAGGGTATCGAAACTATTCATGATCAGGTGGTCAGTCTGGTTGCCCAGCGATGGGCCAAGGCGTTTCATTGTAAGGTCACCATTCACACCAGTCTTGAGCAGGATCCCTGGGCGGATCCTCAGCAGCAGTGCGATATCGTCGGCTGGCAGGTGAGTTCCACCGGGAATACGATGGAATGGATGGCTGAGGTGGAAACCGCCGACTCAGTGGGGGATCCTGAGACTCTGGTGAAATGGAAGCAGGCGATGGGTCACGGTATTCCATTTTATCTGCTCGTGCCGCGCGGCTTCAAAGATTCGGCACAGAAGCTGGCAGAGGGGGTTTCTGTCCATTGCAGTGGCATCTACGAGTACACGTTTGTGAACGATCTCTGTCAGGTGCTCTGACCGGTAGCCTTCTCAGCTGTGCGGAATGTTGTTTTGTTTGGTCGTCGTATCGATGGAGATGAGATGAGTTTCTTGAGCCTTCTCCCTCAAATCAATGTTCCCGCGATCGAGTCCAGAGGCTCCGACGACTCCTGTCAGGCAGAACAATTTGTGAATCGGCTTAAAGCCCGCCTTGTAGAAATGCAGCGGGACCTTGCCACGCATGAACAGCTGGACGTGGTTGCATTTCTCCCTTCTGGTCAAGCGATTTCCGTGGAAGTCATGGGTTATGACAATCCGGCACTCGTCACCCTGCAAGGCCAGGAGCAGGGGAGCGGTAAATCCTGTACATTGCTCGCGCATCAATCATCGCTGCAAGTATTGGTGTCGATAGAAATGATTCCCTTCGGCGCTCAGCGGAAAATGGTGAATTTTGAAACTCGCTGAAACGATCGTCCTCACCTCCCACGACGTCACGGAGTAACCCCCCATGCCCACAACAACACAATTGGTCATTAGCGGAAAGAGCAAGCCAGGCGTCATCGCCCAAGTGGCCCAGGTTCTCGGAGATGCGAAGGTCAACATCAAGGCTTTTTCTGCTCCGGAGGTCATCGGAGCGGGAAAGCTGAGACTCTTGGTTGCCGATCTGGAAGGGGCCCGAGCGGCATTAAAAGCGGCGAAGATCAGATTTACTGAAGAAACGGCGCTGATCTTGAGCCTGACGAACAAGCCAGGGGCTCTCAGGGAAGTGGCGGATTTGCTGACGAAGGCGCGCATCAATATTAAATGCGGTTATTGCACGCCCTCCCGCGAAGGGAAACGTGCCATCGTAGTCCTGACTGTCTCGCATACAGCGAAAGCGCTTACCGTCTTGCAGGATCAATCGCTCGACGAATTCTAGTCATGTCTCGCCGACCTCAGGCCTGCTGCGCTCGTTGGCTGGTTCTTCTTCTCGTAACCCTCCTGGCCGGTACCATGGCCGCTTGTGGAGGCACTCCCAAGCCGGTCTATTTCCCCGGTTATCCGATTGGATTTGTCGAACGGGGCGTCGCCTCGTGGTATGGACCTGGATTTCATGGGAACAAGACCGCAAACGGTGAACGATATGACATGCATCAGCTGACGGCGGCTCATCGGACATTGCCGCTTGGTTCCATTGCGGTGGTTCGGTCGCTGAGTACCGATCGACAGGTGACCATCCGCATTAACGATCGAGGTCCGTTTGCGAGAGGTCGTGTGCTCGATCTCTCACTCGCAGGGGCGCAAGCGCTCGGGATGACCGGAGCAGGAACCGATCAGATTGAATTGCGGGTCGTGGGGTATCAAGGACGAGCGGCCGATATGGGGGTCTTGCGGGTACAAGTCGGGGCGTTTTCCGATCAGCAGAATGCGCTCAATCTGTTAGAACGGGGCAAACATCTCTACCAGGGAGGTAGAGTCCAGACGGTTGATCTGCCTGAGGGAACACGATATCGGGTCCAGATCGGTCAGTTCTCTACGGAGGCCCAGGCAGAAGCTGCGGCATCTCATCTCGATTCCGTTCTAGGACTCCAATCCTTTGTATTTCGCGACGACCCGTAAACCAGTTCTAGCAAACTCGCCATTCCAATTCTTCAGCTATTCTGCGAACATCCAGCGTAACTGTTTGATATTGTGACATGTTTGCATCATATGCTTGCTCGCCACGCTGTCCTATGATACATGTACAGTCCAATGGATACAGGTCCTATAGGTCCCTATCACGTTACTTTGTTCTCCCACATCTCACATTGCTGGTCTAAGGCGATAGGGGACAGCCCCTGGATTCTCCGACATTCAAGGCCGATCAGTATAGTCGGCTGCTTCTAAAAGATTGCAATTCATGGATATTCTCATCCTCTTGGGTCTCATTATTATTTCTGCGGTAATCTCTACGGCAGAAATCGGTTTCTTTGCGGTCAACGAAACGAAGCTGAAGGCGCTCGCCCTTACCGGCAATGCCCGAGCGACGTTAGCGCTCCATCTTCGCAGTGACCCACAAAAGCTCTTGTCGACCATTCTGGTCGGCGACCGCCTGATCGGTGTGGCAACGCCGATGTATGCCACATTCCTGACCCTGAACATCTACGGTGGCCGAAATTCCTTTGATGAGGCGATTGCCGTCATGGTCGGCCTGCTGACCTTTGTCCTCTTGGTCGCTGTTGATGTGATCCCCAAAACATTAGCCGCCAAATTTGCAGTTCCCGTGACGCTCAACATGGCCTACCCTGTCTACGGGGTTCAGTTGCTTCTCAAACCGTTCCTATTTGTGATGGTCCCTCTGATCCACAAGTTGACCGGGGGGAAGGGGCTGACGCTACCCCTCGTGACCGAAGAAGAGCTGAAGATCATGCTGGATGAAGGAGGAAAGACGGGGACGATCGAGGTTGAGAAAGTGAAG
Source organism: Nitrospiraceae bacterium (assembly GCA_039916745.1). GTDB lineage: Bacteria > Nitrospirota > Nitrospiria > Nitrospirales > Nitrospiraceae > Palsa-1315. Next base: position 8,498 of record JBDSKU010000315.1, on the reverse strand, counting down.
ATGATCAAGAACGTTTTTCAGCTCAAAGACATCACCGCTGAAGACGCGATGACCCCTCGCCTCTATGTCTTCTCATTGGATGGGAACCTGCGTCTGAAGGAAGCCCAAGAGCTTCTCTATAATTCGAAATATTCGCGGATTCCCGTATATGACGGGACGCTGGATAACATCACGGGCATTCTGTACAAGACGAGAGCACTCACTGAGCTCGCCAAGGGGCGGAATGAGGCCAAGCTCAAGGATATTGCCTATCCGCCGCTGTTCGTGCCGTCTGGCAAAACCGCAGACGACCTGATGAAGCAGTTTCAGCAGGAGAAGCGCCATATGGCCGTCGTGGTAAACGAGTTCGGTGGCGTCATGGGGATTGTCACACTTGAAGATCTTCTCGAAGAAGTGGTCGGGGAGATCATGGACGAAACAGACATCACCGAAGAGCTGATCAAGCGGCTAGGGAAGAACCACATTTTGGTTCATAGCAGGACCGAAGTGCGCAAGGTCAACGACTTCCTGAAGGTCGATCTCGGCGACGAAGCGGTGACGATCGGAGGGCTCATTCAGCAGGAGCTTGGCAGGATTCCCAAGGTAGGAGAAGAAGTGCGGATCGCCAACTGTCGAATCCTCATCCATGAAGCCGAGCCTCGATCCATTCGAAGTGTCCAAATCTTTCGTGAAGAGAAATCACCGGCCCACGTCGAATCCAAGAACCTCGACCTCGTCAGCTAGGCTTGCTCGTCTCCTCTCCAATCAAGGCGGCGAACTCCTGCTCCGTTAGAGTCGGCACCCCCAGGGTACGGGCTTGGTCAAGTTTTGAACCAGGGTCCCGCCCCGCTACTACATACGACGTCTTTTTACTCACACTTGAGGTTATGCGCGCTCCGGCCGTTTCGACGGCTCGCTGTGCCTCATCTCGCGTGAAATGATCCAGCCCGCCGGTAAACACGAAGGTCTTTCCCGCGAGCGGGGATTCCATCCGGTCGCCTCGGGCCATGCCCGGTGCGATCTGCAGCCCCAATGTTTGGAGTTGTGTGATGGCTTCTCGATTGCGTGGCTCAGACCAATAAGCCACTAAGCTGTCTGATATCTCAGGGCCAATTTCACGAATCTGCAGAAGCCGTTCACGATCCGCTGCCATGATCTCTTCAAGAGACGTGAACTCACGGGCCAGGACTTTGGCGATATGTTGTCCGACTTGTCGAATCCCCAGTCCCATCAGAAATCGATCGAGGGAAACGGCGGTACTGCCCGCAATCGACTCCACGAGGGCTGTGGCAGACCGATCAGCAAATCCCTCAAGCCGAACGAGATCGGCGTCGGTTAGACGATAGAGATCGGCGAGCGATCGTACGAGTCCCTCGTCTACCAGCTGCGCCACGGTCTTCTTTCCTAAGCCTTCGATGTTGAGCGCGTGTTTGGACGCAAAGTGTTCGATCGCCCCCTTCAATTGGGCGCCACAGACCAATTGACCGGTACAGTAGAAATAGGCCCCCTCGCGGCCGACGTTCGACCCGCAGATCGGGCAGTGATCCGGCATCAGAAAGGGAGTACTACGTCGCTCCTCGGGGATGGGAACCCGCTCGGCAATGGCGGGAATCACATCACCGGCCCGTTCCACCTTGACGGTATCCCCGATCCGAATGTCTTTTCTGGCTACCTCATCGGCGTTGTGTAAGGTGGCTCGGCTGATGGTGACACCACCGACTTCCACCGGTTTCAAGAGTGCGACGGGTGTGAGTGTTCCGGTTCTCCCGACGGACACGACGATATCCTGTACGACGGTGATTTCCTTGCGCGGGGTAAATTTGTATGCGAGGGCCCAGCGGGGGCTGCGAGACTTCATTCCCAGGCGATGCTGCCAGTCCCGGCGATTCACCTTCACCACCATGCCATCGATTTCATAGAGCAGCCGATCCCGGATCGACTCCGTTTCCCTGTGAAAGGCCATTACGTCATCGATTGACGCACAGAGACGCCGATGCGTCGGCACCGGGATCCCCCATCTGGCCAACTGCTCAAGCTCCTTCCAATGTGTGAGTGGTGCGGGTGTGGAGAGGGCCATGATTTCATAACAGGTCACAACTAATGGACGAGTCGTAGTAATTGTGGAATCCAATTGTCGGAGAGAACCAGAGGCCGCATTGCGTGGATTCGCAAAGGCGTCGTCGCCTCGTTCTGTGATCCGTCGATTCAAGGTTTGGAAATCATCAAGGCGCATATACACTTCGCCCCGCACGACAAGATGGTCAGGGAATCCGGACTGCGCTTGCAATTGCAGCGGAAGCGAACGGATCGTTCTCAGGTTGACGGTCACATCCTCTCCGGTCGTCCCGTCGCCCCTGGTCGCTCCACGGGTGAAGATTCCATGGTCGTAGACCAGTTCAACCGATAGCCCATCGAACTTTGGTTCCACGCTGTACTCAACGGACGTAGTTTCCAGTTCGCGTTTCATCCGTTGATCGAATGCCTGAACCTCCTCTTGATCGATAATCGAGTCTAGGCTGAGCATCGGCTGCTCGTGGAGAACCTTGATTAGCGACTCAAGCGGTGGCGCGCCGACCCGTTGGGTCGGGGAATCGGGCGTGACAAGTTCAGGATGCGCTTGCTCCAGATCGATCAGCTCGCGGAAGATACGATCGTACTGGGAATCAGAAATCTCCGGACGATCCTGGACGTAGTAGAGATAGTCGTGGCGTCTGATTTCGTTTTTGAGCGCGATCAGTCTGGCAAGGATGTCGGCGTGGGCCATAGGGCTTGGATGGTAACGAACAGAGGACGTGACGGTTTTGAACCGTACCATAGGGGTAGGGAGTGGGTCAAACAACGAAGGTGCCATATTCGCTTTGACTTTCGCTGCGTTAGACATTATTCTACTGTTTCTATTTGAGTCGTTTTTCCATTGTATGGCAGCCGGTGTCTACTTCCTGCTGCGAGAGGGTGAGTCCCTCACGACCGTCAGAGGAGGTATCCATGAAAGAGGAGAATTACGTGATCAAGTCAATATCCAGATTCATCTATCAAGGTGTGACCATCGTCTGTGGAATGCTCGTATTGGGCGGATGTGTGATGGCCGAAAAGTATGAGGCGGAAAAGGCGCGTAGCCTGAACTTTCAACGTCTGTTGGCCCAAGAAGAGAAACGAACCGGCGAACTGGATAATGAAGCGAAGCGGGGCAAGAAAGAACTGATGGAGTTTGAGGCCAGAAATCGGGAGCTCACGGCGCAGGTGCAAGCCGTTCGGGAGCAAATGGCCCGCGTGCAGGAAGAGGCCGAAGCGATGAAGGAGTCTGCGCTGCTGGAACGCAAAGCTAAGACCGATATGAAGCGTGCAGCCACGTCTGGGCGCAAGGCGCTGCCGGTTGAATCGGCTCTCGATACGGCCGATACCGTGGACCTGAGCGCGACCGCTCTCGGGGTCGCTCCGGAGGTACCGGCTGTGCCAGGGGCAGTAGAGTCGTCGATGGGAAGCGTGCGATCGCCCACCGTTCATGTCGTGAAACCTGGCGAAACGCTCTACCGGATCAGTCGGAAGTATGGCGCCACTGTCGACAAGGTCAGGAAGTGGAACAAGCTGCCGGACGACATTATCGAAGTAGGACAGAAACTCATTGTAGGCCAAGAATAATAGGACGATACCGTGGCGCCGCCGCAATACTCGCTCAGCCTTGACCAATTTCGGCAATATGCCGGACAGGGTAATCTCATTCCGCTCTATCGAGAGATTCTCGCGGACTATGAAACCCCCGTCTCTGCCTTTTCAAAAATCGATCATGGCCCCTCGGCCTACCTCCTAGAGTCTATTGAGGGGGGTGAGAAATGGGCGCGTTATTCCTTCCTCGGCAGTGGTTCGCCCGTTGTCGTCTACGAAGATCGGGGTGACCTGGTTGTCGTGCAGGGCACACGCAAGAAGCGCATTCCCAGTCGTGGAAATCCGCTTGAACGTCTGCGTGAGATGATGGAAGGCTATCGCCCGGTGACAGTGCCGGACCTTCCCCCGTTCGTCGGCGGTGCCGTTGGATATCTGAGCTACGACATCGTGCGGACGTTCGAGGACATGGCAGCCAGGCAGAAGGATCCTCTGAATCTGCCGGACTGTGCCTTCCTGCTCACCGATACCATGCTGATCTTCGACAATGTCGCCCAGAAGATCAAAGTCGTGTCCACTGCGCATATCACGGCGAAGGGGGAGCGTGGCATCAAGGCCGCCTACCGATTAGCCACGGAACGGATCGAGCGCATGATCGCGCGGCTGAAACGTCCGCTTCGCCATACTCGTCCGCATCGCCGCCGGAAGCCGGTGACGTTTACGTCGAATATGAGCAAGGCAGATTTTGAGAAAATGGTCGTGCGGACGAAAGAATATATTCGGGCCGGCGATATCGTCCAAACCGTGGTCTCTCAGAGGTGGGAGACCAACCTGCAAGCGCCGCCGTTGCAACTCTATCGCGCATTACGTGTGGTGAATCCTTCCCCCTATATGTATTACCTGCGTATTGCAGGGGTTGAGCTGGTCGGTTCCTCTCCGGAGACGCTCGTCCGTTGTGAAAACGGTGTCATCTCTCTTCGCCCCATTGCCGGCACGCGCCGCCGCGGGTCCACGCCGGAAGAAGATCAGCAGATGGAGAAGCGGTTGCTGGCCGATGAGAAGGAACGGGCCGAGCATGTCATGCTCGTGGATCTCGGGCGGAACGATGTCGGACGCGTGGCGAAAGCAGGGTCGGTCGTGGTGGATTCACTCATGCACGTCGAGCGGTATTCGCACGTCATGCACATCGTTTCGAATGTGACAGGGCAACTGGATGAGTCGAAGACCTCGTACGACGTGTTGCGGGCGTGTTTTCCTGCCGGTACCGTATCCGGCGCGCCGAAGATTCGCGCGATGCAGATCATCGATGAACTTGAACCTACCAGGCGCGGTCCCTATGCCGGCGCGGTGGGGTACCTCAGTTTCTCCGGCAACATGGATATGTGCATCAACATTCGCACCGTCGTCGTCAAAAAGCACCAGGCCTTCATCCAAGCCGGGGCCGGCATCGTTGCCGATTCGAATCCGGAACATGAATATGAAGAGACCTGCAACAAAGCCCAGGCCATGATGAAGGCCGTCCAATTGGCCGAGCAGGGATTGGAATGACCTGCGCGAGATACGAGTACTGACATGCTGCTGATGATCGACAACTACGATTCCTTCACCTACAACCTGGTGCAATATTTTGGGGAGCTCGGTGAAGATGTTCGGGTGTTTCGTAACAATAAGATTACGATTGATCAGATCGAGTCGCTGAAACCCAGCCGCATCGTCATTTCTCCAGGGCCTTGTACGCCGATGGAAGCGGGCCTGTCGGTCGAGGCGATCCGGCATTTCGGCGGGCGACTTCCCCTCTTGGGCGTCTGCCTCGGCCATCAATCTCTGGCCGTGGCGTTTGGCGGTGACGTTGTCCGAGCTGAACGGTTGATGCACGGAAAAACGTCGAAGATCCGGCATGACGGGAAAACAATTTTCTATCAACTCCCCAATCCCTTCGATGCCACCCGCTACCATTCCCTGATTGTCAAACGCGACACCCTTCCGTCCTGCTTTGAGATTTCTGCTGAGACGGCGGAGGGGGAAATCATGGGATTGCGCCATCGGTCATTGGGCATTGAAGGGGTGCAATTTCACCCAGAGTCGATCCTCACCACGGCGGGGAAGGACCTCTTCCGTAACTTCCTGAAGTTATAGGAAGGTCCGCCTGGTCCCTAGCCATGATCAAAGACGCGATTGCCAAACTTGCCGACCGCTCTTCTCTCACCGAGCTAGAAGCCGAATCGGTGATGCTGGAGATCATGGAAGGCGCAGCGACTCCGGCCCAAATTGCCGCCTATTTAATGGGGCTTCGTCTCAAGGGCGAAACCGTCGAAGAAATATCCGGTTCCGTGCGGGCGATGCGAGCCAAGGCTGTCCGTATCGCCATCGGGGATCCCCTCACCGTGGATACCTGCGGCACGGGCGGGGACGGGGCCCACACGTTCAATATTTCCACGACGGCTGCATTTGTCATCGCAGGGGCAGAGTTAACCGTGGCGAAGCACGGGAACCGTTCTGTGTCATCCAAGTCTGGAAGCGCGGACGTCCTCTCGGCGTTGGGCGTCAAGATCGATTTGCCGGCCGAAGAGGTTGCCGACTGTATCAATGAAGTGGGCATCGGCTTTCTCTTTGCCCCGCTCTACCATGGAGCCATGAAACATTGCGCCGGTCCTCGGCAGGAGATGGGCATCCGAACCATGCTGAATCTCTTAGGCCCGCTGACCAATCCGGCAGGAGCGACCATCCAAGTGCTTGGTGTGTATGAGGGGCGATTGACCTCTCTGTTGGGGAACGTACTCATGCACTTGGGATCGCAACATTGTTTTGTCGTCCATGGGATGGACGGACTCGATGAGGTCACCCTTACCGCAAAGACGCAGGTGTCAGAGGCCAAAGGGGGCGTGCTGTCGAACTATCTTCTGGACCCGGCAGATCTTGGCTTGGCACTGGTCCCAGCTAAACAGTTCGCAGGAGGGACGCCACAAGAGAACGCGATGATCACGCGTGACATTCTTCAGGGGCGTAAAGGCTCAAAACGAGACATTGTCTGTTTGAATGCCGCTCCGGCTCTTGTCGCTGGGCGCAAGGCGACAAATCTTCAAGATGGATTCCGCCTGGCTGGCCAGGCCATCGATTCAGGCGCCGCAGCCGAGAAGCTGGCGCGCCTCATTGCATTTACGAATAGGGGATGACTGTCTCGTGATTCTTTCTCGTATTCTGGAACATAAGAAAGCGGAACTCCGGCATAAGCAAAGCCGTGGGTACCTCTCTGAGCTGAAGAAGCGGATTCAGGACGCGCCAGGTGTGTTAGGCTTTGCCGTAGCCCTCGAAGCGACAAAAACATCGGGCAGTCCGTCGCTGATCGCCGAGGTCAAAAAGGCCTCGCCCAGTCTTGGTCTCCTCCGTCCCGAGTTCTCTGAACGGTTTAATTACCTCGAGATTGCCGAGACCTACCATGCCCATGGCGCCTCGGCTCTGTCCGTCTTAACCGACAAGGATTTTTTTCAAGGCAGTCTCGACTATCTTCGCGAGATCAAACAATCGGTGCCTATGCCAGCCCTGAACAAAGAGTTCATGGTCGAAGAGGTCCAGTTTTACGAGGCGCGTGCCTATGGAGCCGATGCAGTTCTCTTGATCGTTGCGGCGCTCGAACGGCAACAACTGATCGACTTCTATGCCCTTGCAAGAGGATTAGGCTTGGACGTACTCATCGAAACCCATCACGAGCGTGAACTCGATAGGGTGTTGGAACGTGTCCCGGATGCGCGGCTGATCGGTATCAACAATCGCGACCTGAAGACCTTCACTACAGATCTTAGTGTCACGCTACGCTTGGCGAAACGAATCCCAACCGACAAGCTGATCATCAGTGAAAGCGGCATCCACACACGTGCTGATGTCGAACGGCTCGTCGAAGCCGGGATCCATGCCATGCTTGTCGGAGAATCGCTCATTCGCGCAGAAGATACGGCAGCCAAGATCCGAGAGCTGATGGGAACACCGGTTTCATCCCATATTTAATATGTTCTATAGCGCCAAAGTGAAAATCTGTGGCATCACCAGCGCTGAAGACGCGAGGGTTGCTGTCGAGGCCGGTGCCGATGCTCTCGGCTTCATTTTTTATCGGAAAAGCCCTCGATACATCGAGCCTGCGATGGCCCGGCACATCATTATGAACTTGCCTCCCTTGGTGACACCGGTGGGAGTCTTCGTCAATGAAGAGCCGCAAGCCGTTCGGAATATTATGGACGATTGTGGCCTCGCATTCGCCCAGTTGCATGGAAACGAAACGGCGATCTATTGCCAAGAGTTAGGCCGTCCGATCCTCAAAGCACTCCGCGTGAAAGACCGGAGCGCATTTCTTGCGTTGGCGGAGTATCGTGGACGGGCCGGCGTTCGAGGGTTCGTGCTTGATGCATTTTCCGATCAAGCCTATGGGGGCACCGGTCAGGTGATCGATTGGGCACTCGCCGCAGAAGCTGCCAAGGCTGCGAACATTCTCTTGGCCGGGGGGCTCACTCCTGACAATGTGGGGAAGGCTATCCAGGCCGTGCAACCCTATGGCGTGGATGTCAGCAGCGGTGTGGAGCGTGAGCCAGGAAAGAAGGATCATGAGAAAGTGCGTGCATTCATTCGCGCTGCCAAGGTTGTCTCTCAAGCCTAGCCCCGTTTATACTGCGGGACTTGGCAGGATGCTGAAAAAGTCTTCCAGCTTCGTTCTCGCGTCGTTCAGACCCTCCACGTACCCCAGAGGGTACGCCTCGGGTCTTCACTCGCTGCGGCCTTGCTGGACGAGCTTTTTGAGCACCCTGAGGGATTAGCTTCTTACTTTCAGACCTGGGTAAGTGAGGTCATATTGCACTGTAGCTCTTTCTCTGGATCCTGCTAAACGAATGTGAGGGTGACAATGGGCGCAGTTCCCAACAAACAAGGCCGCT
>JBDSKU010000314.1:0-4461 GCA_039916745.1 Nitrospiraceae bacterium | reverse complement strand
TGCAGAGGCCAAGCAAGGCAGTGTGAATTTGTTTATTTAGACGCGAGTGCTGAGTGCGGAGCGAACGATTCTCGATTCTCAGCACTGACCTGGAAAGGACCATATGATTCAAGCCGATGTGAAGCTCGATACGCTCGGGTATTTTTGCCCGATGCCGATTATCATGACTTTGAAGAAGATCAAGGAACTGACGTTGGGCCAGGTCCTTGAAGTCGTGTCAGACGACGAAGGTATTAAAAAAGACATGCCGGCCTGGTGCGACACGACCGGACATCAGATGGTCGGGCTCGAAGAAGAACAGACGAAGTCGGGAATGATCTATAAAGCGTTTGTGAAAAAGACCAAGTAACCGCATAGACTCAGTGGAGAGTGGGAAGCCGGAGGGACGATGAGATGATCACGCCTCCGGCTTCGTTGTGTTGATGCGTGAAATGGAGCCGAACATGGATCGGATCGTCGAATGTGTGCCCAACTTCAGTGAGGGGCGAAACCAGGCGACGGTGCTGGCGCTGGTCAACGCCGTAGAATCCGTACCAGGGGTGTGGCTGTTGGATCACACGATGGACCGGGACCACCATCGCTCCGTCCTGAGTTTTGCCGGTGAGCCGGATGCCGTGGCTGAAGCGGCGTTTCGCACCATTCGCGTGGCGACCGATCTCATCGATCTTCGAACGCACGAGGGTGTGCATCCCCGTGTGGGGGCTACGGATGTCGTGCCCTTCGTGCCGGTGCGAGGCACGACGATGCAGGACTGTATCCATCTGGCGAAGCGCGTGGGACAACGGGTTGGAACAGAGCTGGAGATTCCGGTATTTCTGTATGAACAAGCGGCCCTACACCGCGATCATGCCCCGCTCGAAGCGGTCCGTCGGGGAGGGCCGCAAGGCCTGGCCTTCCGCATCGCCTCCGATCCGGACTGGGCACCGGATTTCGGTCCCCCCCACCTCCATGAGACGGCCGGTGCCATCATCATCGGCGCGCGACCTCCCTTGATCGCGTTCAATGTGAATCTCCGCTCGACGGACCTGGCGCTGGCTCGATCCATCGCGAAGGACATTCGCCAATCGAACGGAGGGCTGCCTCATCTCAAAGCCATCGGGGTGGAGTTGGCCAGTCGTCGAATGGTTCAGGTCGCCATGAATCTTACCGATTACATCATCACGCCGATCCATGTGGCATTCGAAGCGGTCCGCACCCGTGCGGCTGAGCAGGGCGTGGCGGTCGCGGGGAGCGAAGTGATTGGACTGGTGCCTCAAGCGGCCTTGGTTCAGGTTGCCGCGCAGAGTCTGTCGCTCGAACAGTTCAATGCCACGCAGGTATTGGAGACAAGGTTGGAGGCTCGGTTGTCAGGCAAGCAGGCCGATCATATCTCGTCGCGCAAACAGGAACTGGTTGACCTGCAGGCGCAATCGCTCGCGGATTTTCTGGAGGCTGTGGCTGCGGCCACTCCGCTTCCAGCCGGCGGCATGGTTGTGGCCTTCGTCGGCGCGCTTGCCGCTTCGCTGGGGGTCATGGGGGCCCGACTGAGCAAGCAGCGAGCCGTCGAGCATCGGTTGAGTGAGATTAGCCGACGACTGTGCGAATTGATGCAGGCAGACGGCGAAGCCTATCAGCGATTTCTTCAGGCTACGACAGTCACGAAGTCAGACAAGACCCGTCCTGCCCTGTTGTCCTCTGCGCTCCACCTGGCGACGGAGATCCCGCTCGAGATCGCCGAACAGGCGACGGAGGCCGGAGTCCTTCTCCATGCCTGCTCGGCAGGAGTAAAGCCTCGCGTTCGGTCTGACCTGACCGTTGGGTTCATGCTGGCCATCGCCGCGGCTGATGCGGGACGGCACACCGTCGAAGAAAATATAAAAATTCAACTCAATCAACGACTTAAGAAGTCTCTTCTCGGCCGTATTGAGCAGATGACAATCCGTCTTGAGGAACTCAAGGGGCTATGCTACAGTACGCCCCTTGGTCAGGGTCGTACTGACACGAGACAAAAACCTCTACAGGCATCGCCTGGGAAAGTAGACAGACGGGAAGAATGGAAATCAAAGTCTTCAATAATAACGTCGAAAAAGCCCTCAAAGTTGCCAAGAAAAAGCTCGCGGGGGAAGGCCTCTTCCGGGAACTGAAGCGTCGGCGGTTTTACGAGAAGCCAAGCGTCAGGAAGAAAGCCAAGGAGCGCGAGGCACAGCGTCGGCGTCAAAAATGGTTGGCGAAGCGTAAGCCGGAGTAAGCATTCTACCGGAGGGTCCGCCCGTTCGGTTGATGGTATTCCTCCCGAGGCCTCCGTATTTATTCCTTGTCCATGCGCCAGGATCACATCACTGCTGTGCTTCGCATCGTGAAGCGCGAAATTCGGCAGTGGGACGAACCGGTCCTTGGCGTCGTGGCTCGCGAGTCGAATCGGGATCCCTTCCGGATTCTCATTTCTTGTCTCCTCAGTCTCCGGACCAAAGATAAAACGACCGGGGAGGCCAGCGCCAGGCTCTATGCGCTCGCGCATCAGCCTGCCACGATGCTGACTATTCCGCTTCAGCAGATCGAGCAAGCCATCTATCCCGTCTGTTTCTACCGGACGAAAGCCAAATCCATTCATGCGATCTGCCATCGGCTGTTGGACGTCTATGGAGGCACCGTTCCCGATTCCATCGAGGAGCTGGTGACGCTGTCCGGAGTCGGCAGGAAAACGGCGAATTTGGTGGTGACGGTCGGGTTTGGCAAACCAGGCATCTGTGTGGATATCCATGTCCATCGGATCAGCAATCGCTGGGGCTACGTGAAGACGGAGACGCCGGAGGAGACGGAAGTGGCGCTACGCAACAAGCTTCCCAAGCAACATTGGATTACCTTCAACGATCTGCTCGTTCCCTATGGCCAGCACCTGTGCCAGCCGGTCTCGCCGTTCTGCAGCAAGTGCAAACTTACGGAATATTGCGATCGGGTCGGGGTGAAGCGGGCGAGGTAGAAGCGGGCATGAAACCAACGAGGTGGTATGCGCGACGGGCGAAGACATACACAGGCAATTGTAGCAGTGGGTCTGTTCGGGGCGTTGCTCTCTCTTCACGAAGAGGCGCACGCAATCTATCGTTGCTATGACCAGGATGGCCGTCAAGTGCTCACAGACCAGCCGGCACAGCTTCAACAATGTATTTCTCTTGGCCTGGATCATCCCACGACCTCGGAAGCAAAAAAACACCTAGTTCTGCCAGCTCCTGTCCTGCCTGGTCCAATTGAGGCCCCCCGCACAGTGCCCGAAGAACAAAACGTAAGTCTGGCGAGTCAGACCGTGGCCGTCCCGCTTCAACAAGTTGGCCATTTGTTTGTGGTCACAGCGAGGCTCAATGGGCAGCAGGATGCCAGATTGATCGTGGATACGGGAGCTTCCCACAGCATCGTATCCCACCGACTTGCGCTTGAGCTCGGATTGTTCTCAGACTCAACCATGGGGACTGTTACGATGAATACTGTGGGGGGATCGCTTCAGGCCCCCGTGGCTCGAATCAAGTCGATTCGCTTGGCGGAGGCTGAAGTGAAAGACAGTGTTGTGGTGATCCACGACATTCCAGATTTTCCGGCAGGCGTGGAGGGGTTATTGGGACTGAGTGCGTTACGGCAATTCGAGGTTACGCTGGACTCCACGAGGAAAGTGTTATCGCTCAAGCCCACAGCCCAATAGGCCGTGACGGTTTTCTCGGACAATCTAAAGCCCAGAACTCAAGGTCATGAAGTCGATGGTGAGCAGAAGGAAAGAAAAGAAAAATACTTTCGCATGATGCTTGAAAGTGCCTGATTTTTAACCTGCCTCACTTCGGCGCATCGAGACGCATTGTCCCTCAAGCAAGCCCGCAGGGAGTGGTCGAGCGAAGGCTGAGCTTGAACGATGATGTGGACATCATGTTTCGTTCAGAGTTCATTGAGCACCGCTCAGCGTTTCCCGGTTGGCGGACTTTTTCAGCATCCCGCTAAATGAAGAGTTTCGTTTCTGCGTCAGAGGTGAGCGCAATAATGGCAGGGAGTCCCATGACTTCGTCGACATTCTTTGTGACGGCGGCACTGTCCACGCCCATATATTCCAGACCGGCGCTGCAGGCGATCAGACGAAACTTCCCGACGTGTTTTGCATCGTGAAACATTTCCGAAATCTTCGGGACCTTCTTCTCTTTCAAGAGTCGAGCGACCTCGTCTGCCGATGAAGCATATTCCGGCGGAAAATCGATCGCGTCGATGTTGCCTTCGGCTAGTTTCTTGATCGTCCAGAACAAGAGAATCACGATCACGTCTTTTCCCATCGCCGCGGCCGTGAGCCCCAGGGTTGCGACCTGGTGCAGCGTATCGTAGGTGGCATGATGGGCGAAGATGACGAACTTGGGTTGGGATGGCATCGGTGGTCGCTATTTCTTTGGGGCGCGTGCTTTGACGCTGTTCACATAATCGGCAATGGCCGCATCGACTTCGCCCAGGGTCATG
>JBDSKU010000313.1:0-4164 GCA_039916745.1 Nitrospiraceae bacterium | reverse complement strand
CGGCACGCGATACCCCATCATGACGAAGGGGACTTGGGCCTCTCGCTTGAGCAGAAAACGGCGTTCACCTTTTTGCTCCGATTCCATCGTGGCGATGGGTTTGGGCTCCGGTCCTCGTGGAATCGGCTCGAACAGTTGCTTGATGATAGGGAGTAGGCTGTCGGCCTTGATGTCGCCCACCACGACGAGGGTCGCATTGTTGGGCGAGTAATAGGTGTCGTAATGTCGTTGCAGGTCGTCCAGGGTCATCGCATCCAGATCGCCGAACCAGCCGATCACCGGCCAATGGTAGGGATGGCTGAGATAGGCCTGGGCAAAGAGTGCTTCGATGAGTGCACCTTGAGGATCGTCCTCCGAGCGAAGCCGCCGTTCTTCCTTCACCACTTCCCGTTCCGTCTTCAACTCGCTCATTTCGAGCACGAGCCCCTGCATGCGATCAGCCTCAAGCTCCAGGGCCAGTTCGACGCGGTCGGCTGCGAGATTCTCGAAGTAGGCAGTGAAGTCCTGGCTCGTGAAGGCGTTATCCATTCCGCCGTTCTTGCGAATGAGACGGGAGAAGGTGCCTTTCGGGTATTTGACGGTACCCTTGAACATCATATGCTCCAGCATGTGGGAGAGGCCTGCACGGCCCATGACTTCGTTGCGTGAGCCAACTTTGTACCAGACTTGGACAGTCGCAACCGGAGCTTTGGGTACTTCGACTAAGAGGACTTTCATGCCATTTGACAGAATGAACTCACGTGGTTCCGTGGCGCTGGCGGGCGATGTGAAGGCGAAGAGGAGACTGCTCGCGGCGATCAGCCAGAATAGTTGCATCATGTGTCGGGAATAGAGCCAAGTCATAGTTGGGTGGAATGCACAGTGCATGCTAGCAACGAGGTTCAATTTGTGTCAAGGCGCGTCCTGCGTATTCGGGTGAAAGATTGCCCAATTGTCCGCAGGCACCCAGCACATCACGGCCGCGGCTCTTGCGGATGAAGGCGTCGATGCCGCCATGCGTGAGTATCGTCTGAAATGCGAACACGTTCCGGTCGGTCGGCCGACGGAAGGGATTGCCCGGAAACTCATTAAAGGGAATCAGGTTCACCTTGCAGCGGAGATCCTTGAGTAGTTTCACCAGGCGACGGGCGTCCTCGTCGCGGTCGTTCACGCCAGCGAGCAACACATATTCAAATGTCAGTCGTCTAGTTGGGGCGAGCGGATAGCGCCGGCATGCCGCCATGAGAGTCTTGAGTGAGGCGATTTGGCTGGCCGCCGGCATCAATTGTTGGCGTTGCTCTTCCGTTGTGCCGTTCAATGAGATGGCGAGATTCACCCCGAGCGCGGCCACATCCTTCAACCGTGCGGCGAGTCCAGCAGTCGATACGGTAATGCGGCGCGGCGACCAGCCAAGCCCCCATGACTTGTTCGTGAGGCAATGGATGGCGGCGGAGAGCGCGTCGATATTGGCAAGGGGCTCTCCCATGCCCATGAAGACGAGGTTGGTCAGGCGTTCGGTGCCGGTCAAATGGTCCTGAGACGTCAGCACCTGATCGACGATCTCATGCGCCTTGAGGTTTCGCTTCAGTCCCATGGTGCCGGTTAGGCAGAAACCGCAATCCAGCATGCAGCCCACCTGGGTCGAAACGCAGAGCGTGAGTCGATCCTCGTCAGGAATGAGCACCGTTTCGATGCGAAGTGCGTCGTCCAATGTGAGAAGAAGCTTGCGCGTACTGTCGGTCGATTCAAACACTGTGCAATCTTGTGTGCGCGAAATCGTGGCGACCTCGGCCAGTTGTTCTCGATCGTTCTGCGAGAGATCGGTCATCTGCGCGATGCTGCGGGCGCGCCGTTGATAGAGCCAGCGGAGAATCTGACCGGTTCGGTAGCGGGGCCATCCGAATGGCTGCAGGAACCGGCCCAGACCTTCTTCTGTCAGCGCCAAGAGATTGGTCGGAGCGGGACTCGATGGGGGGGCGTGTTTCTCATGCTGCATAGTGGCACCCTACCATAGCTTTAAAAAGTGGAACAAGGTAGAGGGCTCAGATGGCTCTGCTGGCAACGGGGAAAGGACGCTGTTATATATGAGTAGGAGTCGAGAGGGAGATCCCGCATGTGCACCGGTACAGATCAATTGACTATACGAAATCTATTCCTTGTCGCGAGCATTGGCCTCTGTGGGGTTGCGCTGCCCTCGGGCCAGGTATTTGCCGGCCCTGTCTCTCCGTCGGCATTGAGTGACGGTGCAGTCTGTGAGGGAGCAGAAGAATGCTTTCACGCGGCCGCGCTGCCGAAGGAACGGCTCGGTAAGGTCCTGAACAACGAGCAAGTGGTGTTGCTGAAGCTTGAGCGGCTTCACCAGTTGATGGAGCGATTCCCTGCTACGATCTGGGCGAAGCGCGCAGGATTATTGTCCGGGGTGCTGCTTCTTGAGCGAAATCCTGCGGTGGCTATGCAGTTTCTCCGCGCGGCACAGCGAGACGTCCCGTTGTTAGACGACTATATCCGACTATGGATCGGAGAGGCGTTGCTGAATCTTGGAGACGCCAAACCCGCAGCCGCAATGTTCGAAACTCTTTCCCTGACGGCGCCGGATTCGCCTTTGTTGGTGAAGGCCGCCTATCGGGCCGGAGAAGCGTGGTATCAAGCCTCGAGTTGCCACGAAGCGACGGCCTGGATTGCCAAAGCGGTGGGGATGAGCCTGAAGGAGTTGGAGACTCCCCATGCGTTGCTTCGGCAAGGCGCGTGTCAGCTGCGAGAGAATAATGTCGCCGGGGGTCGTGAGACCCTTACGCAGTTGTGGACCCGGTTTGCGGCCAGTGGAGAAGCGAAAGAGGCAGAGGCGTTGTTGGCGTCGAATCTTGGTGGAGAGCCTTGGGTCGTTCAGTCGAGCGAGCGGCTGGCTCGGGCGCAGGTGTATCTTGGTCAAGCGTTCCATGCCGAGGCGATTGAGGAACTTCGAAAGTTTCTTGCGGCTGATCCACAGTCGCCGCGGCGCACCGAAGCAAAGCTGAAGCTTGGGATTGCACAGGTTCGGCTGAAACAGTACGACCAAGCCCGAGAGACGTTTCGTGCGTTGCTGAAAGATGGTGCGGCTGAATCCTCCGATGCCTCCGTGTGGCTCGCACGCGTCTATCTTCGACAAGGCCAGGGTGACAAATTGCTCGATCTTGCTCGGACCATGGCCGCGTCGTTGTCCGCAGAGCAGAAAGGCCAGATCACGCTCTTCGCCGGCATTTGGCTGGAAGATCAAGGCCGCTTCGACGACGCGATCGCGAGATATCGGCAGGTGGCAAAGGCTGGCGAGCCGGCGTCTCAGCGCGCCGAGGGGCAGTGGCGTGTGGGCTGGGGGTATTACCGGATGGCGCGCTATCGTGAGGCGTCCGACCAGTTGCATGTGCTCGTGGACCAGCACGACGGCGATTTCGAGCCGCAGGCGCTCTATTGGATGGGGCGGGCGGCCGAACTGAGCCAGCAGCCTCAGGCTCGCGATGTCTACGTGAGGCTCTGTCAACGATACGTCTATACCTATTATTGCCAGCTGGCTCGCGAGCGGATCGATATTCCGTTGCCGGATTCTCTTGCCACAGAATCAGTCTCGACCGCCGTTCCGGTAGACGGCGGCATATCTGGAGGTGGTGAGGCCGCACGTTCGGTGTCTATCAGGGCAGAAATTGAGCAGCAGCCTGCCTATCGACGAGCCATTGAGCTGAAGACGTTGGGGTTGGACTCGGATGCCGCGCGAGAATTGGCGGGATTGACGGAGCGCTATAGTCGAGACCCCGACCTTCTCATGGTGCTATCGACATTGTTGAACGAGGCGGGTGCCTATCACCATGCCCTCCGACTCGCGCGGGCCCGGTTTCGGGATAAGCTGGAGCGGACCGGTGGCGCTGTCGATCCGTCGCTGTGGCAGGTGGCCTATCCGACAGGTCTTCTGCCTACGATCAAGGGGCAGGGGGCCAAAGGCGTCGATCCCTATCTGGTGGCGGCGATCATACGAGAGGAAAGTCAGTACGATTGGCGGGCAGTATCGCGGGTTGGCGCGATCGGCTTGATGCAGGTGATGCCGGGTACGGCAAATACTATTGCCCAGCGACTTGGACTTCCCGCAGTCGGACGGGATGACCTCTTTGACGAAGAGACGAATATTCGCCTTGGTGTTCGCTACGTTGAACAACTGCT
>JBDSKU010000312.1:0-3320 GCA_039916745.1 Nitrospiraceae bacterium | reverse complement strand
CCTTTAACGTGCGACGCGTACCCGATGTCTCTCTTTCACTTCGTCACCGAAACCAGAACGATACGCGCGTCGAGCGGGTCCATGAAAACTCTCTGCCCAATCGCTTATCTGGTGGATGCCGCGTGATCGACTCGATCCTAGAACAGCCTCTCGCCTCACCACCCTATCAGAGAAGAAGCGACGGCTGTTCCCAGGTGACCGAGTATACCAACTCTGTGAGGGACTTCCGGACTCTTGGCTGCGCTTCCCTTGCCCGCAGACGATCCGACAGCACGGCAGGATCCCCCGGATACCCGACCGCGATCATGGCCACCGCCACATAGCCCTCCGGAATGTGACAGTCTGCCCTCGCCTGATCGCTTCGAAAGCCCGCCATCTGATGGGCGACCAGTCCCAACGCCGTACCCTGCAGCACGAGGTTCTCTGCAGCCATGCCCGTGTCATGCAGCGCGTGAGGATTCGGCGAACCGTCCTCAAACTGAAGTTGAGCCACGGATAGCATCAGCACCGGCGCGCGGTAGGCCCATTTCTGATTGCCTTCGACCAGGCAGTTGAACAATCGATCGTATTCGGCCGTATGTTCTTTGGTCGCAACCAGAAAGCGCCAAGGCTGCCCATTATTCGATGACGGCGCCCAGCGAGCCGCTTCAAACAGGCTGCGGAGCTTCTCCGGCTCGACCGGCCGATTGTCAAACGCGCGTGGACTCCAC
This sequence comes from Nitrospiraceae bacterium, assembly GCA_039916745.1. GTDB lineage: Bacteria > Nitrospirota > Nitrospiria > Nitrospirales > Nitrospiraceae > Palsa-1315. Next base: position 2,610 of record JBDSKU010000312.1, on the reverse strand, counting down.
CGCTGACGTAACAGGTCGTGGATGGGGTACTGCGCCTCTGCCGGTTTATCCATGATCTCCGCTATCCTTTGCTCACGTCTTTCGATCGGGCCATCTCGGGAGACCAGCCGCCGCCAAGAGCCTTGTAGAGTTGCACGATGGAAACTAAATGAAGCCGGTGGGTACCCGTGAGCGCCAATTCGGCTTCGAACAAATTTCGTTGCGCGATCAAGACATCCAGATAGTTGGCCAGGCCGCCCTTGTAGCGTAGATTGGCGAGGCGCAAGGCCGAACGCAACGCGTCGACCTGTTGTACCTGTGCTTCCCGTTGCTCGCGCGCCGTGCGCACCGCCACCAGCGCATCCTCGACTTCTCGAAATGCCACAAGGATCGACTGCTCGTAGTGAGCGACGGCCTGACGGGCTTGCGCCTCGACCGCTTCCTGTTGAAATCCCAATATTTGCGCGTTGAGGATCGGGCCGGCCAAACTCGGGCCGGCCACACCGAACGCCGTCTCATTCGCGATCAGGCGAGACAAATGAGGGCTGGCCACTCCAAGCAGTCCTGTGATGCTGAGTTTGGGAAACCGGTCAGCCTTGGCCATGCCGATTCTGGCCGTCGTTGCCGCGAGCTCTTGCTCGGCCTGGACGATATCGGGGCGTCGCTGCAACAATTCCGACGGAAGCCCTGACGGCACCGCGGGCGGCATCACCTGCTCGGTCAACGACAGGCCGCGTGGAATCTTATGGGGAACACGTCCCAGTAACACGCTCAGTTGATTTTCCTTCTGAATCATTTGCCGTTCCAGCTCGGCCGCCCGAGCTGCTGCATTAGCCCGCTCAGCTTCAAATTGGTCGGCATCCAGCCTGGAGGTCAGTCCTTGGCGCAGCCGGGCCTGGGCTATTCGCACCGATTCTTCCCATGACTTGAGCGTCCGCCTGGCGATGTCCAGTTGCATGTCGAATTGAAGGAGATCGAAATAGGCCTCGGCCACGCCGCTGACGAGTTGGAGTATCACGGCGCGACGGCCTTCCTCGCGCGCCAGCAAGTCCCCGCGAGAGGCTTCGTTCGATCGGCGGATCCGCCCCCAGATGTCGAGTTCCCAGGAGAGGTTTCCCTGCAGATAGTAGTTGAACGGGTTGGGAAACCCCGGAACCAGGAAGTTTGATTTCCGGCCGAAGGACGGGGCATTCGCGCTCATACTCAATTGCGGAATGAAGTCCGTTCTCGCGATGAACAACCGCGCTTGAAACTCCTCTACTGTGGCCACAGCCCGCTGCAGGTCCTTATTTTCCTCCAGCGAGATCCGGATCAACTTTTGGAGTTCTTCATCCCGCAACAACTCCCACCACGACAAATTGGCGATGGATGTCGCTTCGGGGCCCATTTCCGCCATCCGAAACGCCTCGGGCGTGGTGGTCGCCGGTCGCTCGTAGTCCGGTCCAACGGCGCAAGATACGAGAAGAACGGACAAGACTGGTACAGCAAACCTGCGCATCACGGCTCTCCCTCTCTGTGCGGCGCCGCCACACTCAATGCCGCCGGTCTACCACCGCCCATCCGATGCGAAAGCTTGCGGACGAGAATGAAAAAGAGCGGCACAAAAAAGATAGCCAGGAACGTGGCAGCCAACATGCCGCCGAAGACGCCCGTGCCGATGGAGTTGCGGCTGGCAGCACCGGCGCCGGTCGCCAGAACCAACGGCACGACGCCCAGAATGAAGGCCATCGACGTCATCACGATCGGCCGAAACCGAATCGTAGCGCCTTCCATCGCGGCATCAACCAAGGAATGCCCGGCTTCATAACGTTTGTTGGCAAACTCGACGATCAGAATGGCGTTCTTGGCGGAAAGTCCGATCAGCGTGACCAATCCAATTTGGAAATAGATATCATTGGACATTCCCAACAACCACACGGCAGACAAGGCCCCGAACATACCGAACGGGACGGCAAGAAGCACGGCAAAGGGGACGGCCCAGCTCTCATACTGCGCGGCGAGCACGAGAAACACCATGAGCAAGCCGAAGCCGAAGGCGAAGACCGATTGTTGCCCGACCATGCGCTCCTGATAGGAAATCCCGCTCCAGTCGACCCCATAGCCTTTCGGAACCAACACCTCTTTGGCCACCTGATCCAGGGCATCGAGCACCTGTCCGGAACTGTACCCCGGAGCTGCTGCCCCCAACACCAGCGCCGTATTGTACCCGTTGAAATGCGTGACGGGATCCGGCCCGCTGGTAAACTCCGTCGTCACGACGGTATCGAGCGGAATCATAGTGGAGCTCTGCCCATTTACGGCACGTACGTAGATCTTGGCGACATCTTCCGGCGTGGACCGGTATTGTGCCTCGGCTTCCGTCTGCACTCGATAGACGCGACCGAACTTTAAGAAGTCGTTCACATAGAGATTGCCGAAATAGGCTTGCAACGTATCGAATACTTCTGAAATCGGCACGCCCAGCGTTTTGGCGCGTTCCCGATCGACATGGGCATAGAGCCGCGGCGCGCTCACGCGAAAGCTCGTTCCGATCGCGCCGATCGCCGGCTGCTGTCTGGCTTTGGCAATGAACTCTTGGGCCACAGCGGAAAACTTGTTGAAATCTCCGCTGCTAGGATCTTGAAGCTGGAG
>JBDSKU010000311.1:0-13675 GCA_039916745.1 Nitrospiraceae bacterium | reverse complement strand
TGGGGTCATGTCGGCCAAAAATGGTGGAATCAACGTCATTATTACCACCACCATTCTGAGCTTCGTCTGGTACATGCGAGGCAATAAGGTCTCGACGGTATCCTGGTCGAAGTTCGGCAATATCTTCATGGGGGTCTTCTTCGGATGTGCCTACCTAAACGTCATCATGCTGGCGGTCTACGGATATTACATTCCGGCGAACGTGCGAGTCGGTTTATCGGTTCCTCAGGTGGCTTCAACTCTCTCCTGCCTCTTCTTCATGTTTGCGCTCAACAGCTTCATGATGAAGGGCGCTAAGCAGATGGGGCCCATCGAATGGGGGAAGATCTCTGCTCGATCACAGTATGCGTTGATCCTGCTCGCGACAGCCTTTACCTGGATGATGGGGTTGATGGGGTACATTCGCTCCTCGGTCCGATTGTTCTGGCACGTGAATGAGATTATGCGTGATAACTCACCCTGGGCCTATACCCATACGGTGGGATTTGCAGCAAACATGATTTCATTCAATGTGTTGTTTTTCTGGATCAGCATTCTCTTCGTCTTCTGGTTGGGCAGCCTGGGGATAAAGAAGGCGCCAGTTGAAGCAAAGGCAGGGGTTCCTGGTGGCGCTGCACAGCCAGCTGGGAGCCACTGATCATCTTTAGGATCTTGCTTGGAGGAGCGGAGGCGCGTTGTACGTGCCTCCGCTCTTACCAAAACCTCAGGAGGTTACAATCGTGGGCGATCTCATAAACGAAGTGATTTCAATAGGGTGGCCGCTGTTCGCGCTGCTCGCGGGGCTTCTCGTGTATTCCCAGGTATCGATTAGCGATCCTGCGGCAAAGAAACGTGCAACATTCAAGCTCTTTATTGGCATTATTGCAGCCTTCCTGTTGATGGTGGCAATTGCGCATTACAAGACCAGCTTCTACGCAGCGAATCGGATGCTGCCAGTCTCTCTAGTGCTTATCACCTCAATGTGCTTCATGATGGGGATCTACTTCCCCAATCAAGCTGCATTGCTCAAGATCGGCGGCTTCATGTTCCTTGTTGCTGCTGGCCTATCAGGGTATGGCAATTGGTTGCCGCAGGTCGAGGGTGGGTTTCCCCCGAAAGAAGAGAAGCTTCAGTATGAGGCCATGACTGCACAGCAGTTGGCCGACGAGGGTGAGAAGATCATTTTCGGAGGGATCGGGCAAAATAAGGTTCAGGGCGCGATTGGGAAAGGCCAATGCCCACTTTGTCATGCGTTTCACAAAGGAATGCTGGGAGAGCGTGCACCAAACCTCGACGGTATTCCTGAGCGTGCAGGTAAAGAGCGGCTGGAAGATCCTAAGTATAGCAAGGGAAAACCAGCGGGTAGAGATTATGCGCAGAAGGAATCATTTCCTGGAGCGGGCACTGCGGAGAATGGCCAAGAGTATATCGCAGAGTCGCATTCCTGTCCGAGCTGTTACGTTGTTGCCGGATTTGGCGTAAAGGGTACGAACGATAAAGAAAGCCCGATGCCTGCCATCCACAAGCCACCGATCTCGTTGAGTCTTCCTGAGTTGGTGGCAGTGGACACCTGGTTGTATGTCCGTGAAGGGCGCGACGCTCCGACATACGAAGAAATCATCAAGTCGTATGAGAAGTTTATTCCCGAAGCTGATAGGCCTAAACAGCAGGATGAGAAGGCAGCCGGGCCGCCCAGCGCATTGATGGCGGATGGAACGGAGCCGGTGGATCAGATTTTTGCGAAAGCCCAGTGCGTGACCTGCCATACGATCCCTGGTATTCCGGGAGCGGTTGGTATCATTGGTCCTAAGCTTGAAGAGGGCACTAATGCTCCGCTTCGCATAAAGGACAAGGACTACAAGGGAACGGCAAAGACTACTCCCGACTATATTATGGAGTCGATCGTTTCACCTAGTGCCTATGTGGTGAAACCGTTCCCAGATAATACGATGCCGAAGGTGTTTGGGCAGAAGCTCAGCGCCGGGGCGCTCAAGAAGATCGTCGACTATCTGTCGCAGGTGAAGGCGGGATCGCCACCACCAAAGATTTCATAATCGTGTCTGTCTACCTCTTTTGTTCAGCAAAGGGAGTTCGCCGATGAAAGCATTAATGTCAGTCGCGGCACTCATAGGAGCAGTTGGAATACTCCTGCTTGCCGGAATGGTTGTCGATATCATTCCGTCAAATACGGTGCGTCTGGTCGAAGGTTACATGCCTATGCAAGTGCTCTTTGAGCTCGCGTTGTTTGTCGCGGGCTTTACAGGGCTCAGCTACATGTTGGGTTCCATGGGAATGGCGCTCCCCCGCTTTTGGCAGGGAATTTTATTCTGGTCGTTCATCCTCCTGTATTTGAAATATCGTGTGTATCCGCCGATTCCGTTCAGCGTTCGCGCTATGTACGGGACCGTCTCGCTCATAGCTGTGTTCATGTGGGTCTCTGCGAACGAGGAAGACTGGAAGAAGTTCAAACAGCCGATCATGAACATTTTGGATGCTCAAACCGGGGCAAACAAATTGCTGCGTTATGCCTATCTGATTCTATTGCCCGTTCTGATCGGCGGGTTCTCCTATAACGCGATGGTGCCGAAGTCGGAGGAGCCCATCGAGTTGCGCACGGTGCATCCTGCGCCGCCGGCCAGCACCAAGGTGCATGGAAAGACATATACCCTTCAAACGTCGCAGAACCCCTATCGTGTCAACCTCGAAGGGAAGTTCGATCAGGAATATAGCAACGCGAATATTGTGGAACAGGGCATGGGCCGGTTGATGAAGCCGAACGCCAATCCCTGGGATAAAGATGCTCAAGGCTATCTGAAGTATGTGCGTGAGGGTGGGGAGATCTTCTTCCAAAACTGCCACTTCTGCCACGGCGATAATCTGAACGGCCGCGGCCTCCATGCATTCGCGTTCAATCCAATTCCTGCGAACTTTACTGATCCGGGAACGATTGCGCAATTGCAGGAAACGTTTATTTTCTGGCGCGTCTCCAAGGGTGGAATCGGGTTGCCCAACGAAGGTTTCCCCTGGGCCTCTGTGATGCCACCGTGGGAACAGCATCTGACTGTAGACGAAATCTGGAAAGTGATCTTGTTCGAATATTGGCATACGGGGTATTACCCCCGAACCTGGGACTAATCGTTCACGGGAATTTCTAGCCAACCTGGATTTACGACATGAGGGAAACCATGAAGAATTCGTTTAGTCTGAAGGCGGGGGCGCTCCTCGCGACTGCCTTTGGAATCATCCTGGTCTCCGGAAGCACCGGGGGCGTAGCGTTTGCCGCAGATGTCCTTCCTGAGGGTTTCAAGAAGGCTGAATTGTCGCCTGAGCCTGCTGCCGACATGATTGAGGCAGGCAAGCGCGTGTACTTTACCAAGTGTGTCTGGTGCCACGGAGTCGATGGTGCGGGCGATGGACCTGGCGCAGATCGTCTCTGGCCTCGCCCCCGCAACTTCAACCAGGGCACGTTTAAGATTCGACGCACGGCGAGCGGTGAGTTGCCGTTGTTCGATGCCAAGAAACCCATTCCTGGTCAGAACGATCTGTTTGAGACCGTCACGCATGGTTTGCCAGGTTCTGCCATGCCATCCTGGGAAGGTATTCTGACGGAAGAGCAACGCCTCCAGGTATTGTCTTTCGTAACCACTCAGCTGGTGAAAGACCGGAAGTTTACGGATAAGCAGTCCGAGAGCCAGACCGTGTTGCAGTTGGACGAATTGAAGCCGATTGCCGTGTCCGAAGAGAGTTTAAAGAAGGGCGCAGAGCTTATCGTCGAGAAGAAGTGCGTGGAATGTCACGGGGCTGAAGGCCGTGGCGATGGTAATGCGTTCAATCTGAAAGACGATTGGGGTTTTTCGATTCAGCCGGCCGATTGGCATAAGTGTTGGAATTTCAGAGGCAGCCGCCAGGATCCCTATAACGTCAAAAACATTTTCAGGACGTTTTCGACCGGGGTCAACGGCACCCCGATGCCCTCGTTCGCTGATAACAGCACGGTCGAAGAACGGTGGCACATTGCCAACTTCGTAAACTCGTTGTGTGAGCGTGAAGCTGATGGGAAGCCCCTTTCAATCGATCCATTGGCAGACAAGCCGAAGATCAACTTCGTGGTGTCGTCAGGGGTGGTTGAAGGAGAGATTCCTGCTGATCCAGAGCATGAATTGTGGAAGAATCGGGCTAGACGGTATGTGGCAATGGGTGGTCAGATCACCCATAAGCCAAGAAACTTTGTAAATCGAATCGATGATATTTGGGTGAAGTCCCTCTATAACGACAAGCATGTTGTATTTATGTTCCAGTGGGACGACCGGACGAAGAGCGTGGCCGAAGGGAAGTTGCCTTGGGCGCCGACGTCAGTGAATGTCGATGTCAAAGAGCAAGATCCGAAGACTGGCGAAGAGGGTTCGATTGCCTCGCATCAGAATAACTATACGGTGTACAACGATGCGATCGCGATGCAAACGGCCGTGAAGTGGAAAGAACTTCCTGCGCCGATTAAGCCACGGTATCTGTTCGGCAGCAATGAGCAGTTCCCGGTTGATATTGTGAAGTGGGAAGCTGATGGCTCACTCCGTGCCTTTGAAGGTACCGGATGGGACAAGGACTTCACGCAACGCGATACCTATGAAGAGAACATCAAGATTCTTCACTCAGAGTGGAAGAATGGCCGTTGGACGGTCATCATTCAGCGTCCTTTGGGGAACAAGAAGGATCAGGATTACGACGAAGATACCTTCTTCGAAATGGGACAGTACATTCCCACGGTGTTCTTCGCTTGGGACGGCCACAATGGAGACGCAGGACGGAAGATGGCCGTTTCGGCTTTCTACTACACCTTCCTGGAGCCGCCGACGCCTCGCGAAGCCTACATCTATCCGGTTGTGATTGCCTTTGGTGTGGTCCTCCTGGAAGGGTGGGTCCTCACGAGACGATCGAACAAGCGGAAGGGAAAGACCCTCTAACGTTCATCTGAGCGAGAGAGTCTGGAAAAGCGTGAGGGGGTGGGGGTAACCCACCCCCTCTTTCTTTTTGGCCGTCGGCTTTGAGGACATGATGGAGAGTGACGTAACCGGCGTCCTGCTTGCCGGAGGGAAAAGCCGGAGAATGGGCGAAGATAAACGGTTTCTCGTTGTGGGGGAGCACACACTCCTTGAACGAGGACTCGCCGTGCTTCGCTCAATCTTTCAGGAGGTAGTGGTCGTCATTGCGCAGGACAGTCCTGCTCTCGATGTCGACGCGAGAATTGTTCGAGACCTGGTGCCAGATTGCGGCAGTCTTGGAGGGTTGTATAGCGGGCTGACGCAGGCCACGACACCGTACATCTTCGTGGTCGCCTGCGATATGCCGTTTCTGGATCAGGCGGTTATTTCCCAGTTCACAAGTCGAAGAACGTCTATCGACATTGTCATGGCGAAGCTCGCGGGCCGTTTACATCCAATGCATGCCTTGTATAGCACACAATGCCTGCCTGTCATTGAACAGATGGTTTGGGCACGACAGCTCAAGATCCAAGAGATCGTGTCGTGCGAGTCCCTCCGGGTTCAATATGTGACTGAGGCGGATCTGGTTGGCATCGATCCCTCCGGCCGTTCTTTTCAAAATGTGAATACACCTGCAGATCTTGAAGTCGCGCGATCCTTGCTGACACAGTCACCTCCCTCTAGGCAGTAAGGTACATCGTGGTAAGAACGATCGTCATGATCCATCCCGGTGGCCTTGGTGATGTGCTCTTGGCTGTTCCTGCCATGGCTCGATTGCGCATCCGCTTTCCCAGCCATCGGCTACTGCTCTGTGCCGGAAGCCAAGTCGCAACGCTGCTGCGTGCATGCAGCATTATCGATGACTGGACCTCTGTGCAGGGACGTGCTTGCGCGGACTTGTTCGCCGGTTCGGTTACGGGTCAGTTACAGACATGGCTGGAGGATTGTGATCTTGCCATTGGCTGGATGGAGGATGCCGATGGCGGGTTGAGCAGGGCACTCAAGGTAGCTGGCGTCCGCGAGGCGATCCTGAGGTCTCCCTTCTCACTCATGATCCATGCGATACATCAGCGCGATCGATTTTTTGAGGCGATCAATGAGGCGCCGTATGACGGTGAGGAGCATGCATGGTTGACGGTGACGGAACCGCTCCTCTCTCTCGGACAAGCCTGTCTTAAAACGGCAGGTCTTTCGAACAGACAGCCTTTTGTCGTCATTCATCCGGGGAGTGGGAGTGTTCATAAGTGTGTGGGACCCGAGATACTCGCGTCCGTCGTTGTCGCGCTTCAGCGTTCAGGGACGATTCCAGTGATTCTCGAAGGGCCGGCAGACCGGGAGCCAGTCGAGCGGCTCTTCCAGTCATGTCTTCAACCACCGGTTGTATTGAAGGGCCTGGATGTTCTCACCGTTGCCGGGGTGCTGGCTCAAGCACGGTTCTTTATCGGGCAGGATTCTGGCGTGACACATATGGCAGGGTTACTAGGGGTGCGTACGGTGGCTCTCTTTGGTCCGACTGACCAGGCGCGTTGGGCTCCCCGTGGCGCTCATGTCACTATCGTGCAGGGACCTCCTTGTCTCTGCCGGTCTTGGGGCGATGTCAGTCGTTGCGAGGAGCAACCCTGTCTCAAGATATCGCAGAACGATCTTGTATCACTCTGTCTGGCACAGCTCAAAGAGGCTGTGGTCTGACAGAGAATCCCATCCGGCTGCCTTGTCACTGACCATCCCGTATGCTACAGTGGCCAGTTCGTTTTCCCTTTCATTGCTAAGGACTTAGGAGTTTTTATCTTGTCCAGCGGGGTCGTTCAGGAAAAGGTTACCAGCGCGCTCCTCGGAGCGCTTAATGGAGCCAAACAGAAGGGCCAACTCAAGACGGAAGCCTGGCCTCAACTGAATCTGGATGCTCCCAAACGGCCGGAATGGGGAGACTTAGCCTCAACGGTTGCGATGTCGCTTGCAGCCTCCGAGCAACGAGCGCCCCACGACATCGCTCAGATCATCATCGACAACCTCTCTCAGCGCGAACAACTCTTCGACCGAGTCGAAATTGCCAGACCCGGGTTCCTGAACCTCACGCTCAAGCCGTCCATCTGGCAAGAAGTGCTCAGAGAAATCGAGACGCAAGGATCAACATACGGGCGAGCCGAACTGGGTGAGAGTCGTCGCGTACTGGTGGAATATGTGAGCGCAAATCCGACTGGCCCGTTGCATGTGGGGCATGGGCGTGGTGCGGCGGTCGGGCAGGCGGTTGCGAATATGCTCAAGGCCGTCGGGTATGACGTCGTGAGTGAGTACTATATCAACGACGCCGGCCGGCAGATGAAATTGCTGGGAACCTCCGTTTACGCCAGGTACGAAGCATTGTCGAACCGTCCCGTTGAGTTTCCGGCAGAAGGATATCACGGGGCCTACATCACGGCTGTGGCCGAGCATGTGAAGCAACAGCTCGAACCTGAGCTGACTGGACGGCCTGCTGCAGAGGTCGAAGAGCGTTGTCGAACGTTTGCCTATCAGGAACTATTAGGCCTGATTCGCGAGGATCTGAAGTATTTCGGGATCGAGTTTGAGTCCTGGTTCAGCGAGGCCTCCCTTGTAAACTCGGGGGCGGTGCAGCGGGTGCTAGATGAATTGAAAGCTCAACAGTTCCTGTTTGAGGAGGAAGGGGCCTGGTGGTTCCGATCCTCCGTATTCGGTGATGAGAAAGACCGTGTTGTCCGAAAGCAGGACGGCGAGTACACCTACCTGGCTTCTGATATCGCTTACCATCAGGATAAGTTGCGGCGCGGATACGATCTCTTGATCGACGTCTGGGGCGCGGATCACCATGGCTACATTCCCCGCATGCAAGCGGTCGTGCAAGCCTATGGGCATCCGAAAGATCGTCTCCAGGTCGTGCTGGTCCAGATGGTGAATCTATTGCGCGGCGGGAAAAAAGTGGAAATGTCGAAACGGGCCGGCGAGTTCATTACGATGCGGGAAGTCATCGATGAAGTCGGGGCCGACGCGGCCAAGTTCTTTTTCTTGATGCGCGATTCCAATTCACATCTCGACTTCGATTTGGAATTGGCGAAGCAGCGGTCATCCGATAATCCCGTCTATTATGTGCAGTATGCCCATGCCAGGATCGCTAGCCTCTGGCGCGTCGCGACTGCGCGAGGCATCGCCTGTCCTCTGCCGAGCGAGACGGATCTATCGGTATTGACGGATCCTGATGAATTGGGGTTGATTCGCAAGCTCTCGGCGTATCCGTCAGTCCTCCAGGGCAGTGCCCTGGCGTATGAGCCTCACCGGATGACCTATTATCTTCAACAGCTAGCCGGGTTGCTCCATACGTTTTACAACAAGCACCGGATTCTGCCTCCCGCTGCGGATCGAGATCTTCTGGCGGTTACGCCAGAGGGATTGGGTCCTGTCGAGGGGGTGCCAAAAGAGGTATTGGTTCCTGAACGGACTGCGGCGAGATTGGCGCTGATGCGAGGCATCCAGCAAGTCTTGAAGAATGGACTCGGCGTACTCGGGGTGTCCGCACCGGATCAGATGTAGCGTGCAAAAGAGACTATGAATTTTTCAGTGTTGCAGGCGGATCGTGAGACGAGTGCGCGGTTGGGGAGACTCAGCACCGCTCATGGTGCCATCGACACGCCGGCCTTCATGCCGGTCGGCACGTTGGGGCCGGTGAAAGGGATCGATCCCGCCGATCTCGAGCAGCTCGGCTTTGGTCTGATGCTGAATAACGCCTACCACCTCTATCTGCGACCTGGGCATAAGGTCGTGGCCGAGATGGGCGGATTACATCGTTTCACCGGGTGGCCCGGAGCAATCTTGACGGATAGCGGTGGATTCCAGATTTTTAGTCTTGCCAAATTGTGCAAGGTCACGGACGAGGGCGTGAGTTTTCAGTCGCATCTCGATGGGTCCACGCATTTCATCACACCGGAGGCGGCCATCGAGATCGAGGAAGCGCTGGGGGCCGATATCATGATGGCGTTCGATCATTGCGTGGCCTTGCCGGCTGAAAAAGAGGTGGTGCAGGATGCGGTGCGACGGACGACCCTCTGGGCGAAACGCTGTCAGGAGAGTCGGCGTCGCACGGATCAAGCCCTCTTTGGAATTGTGCAAGGCGGGTTGGACGCAGAGCTCCGCGTCACTTCCGCACGCGACCTCGTCGGGCTCGGCTTCGAGGGTTATGCGATCGGGGGGCTCTCGGTGGGAGAATCGAAGGCCGAGATGCATGCCATGTTAGATGTGGCTGTACCGGAGTTGCCGGCGGCGAAACCGCGCTATTTGATGGGTGTCGGGATGCCGGAGGATTTGATTGAAGGTGTCGCTCGGGGGATCGATCTTTTCGATTGTGTCGTGCCGTCGCGCCATGGGCGGACCGGCTCGCTATTTACAAGTTTCGGGCGAGTGGTGATCAAGCAAGCGCGGTATATCCGTGATGAACAGCCGATCGATCCGGCTTGCGGCTGTCCGGTCTGCGCGCGCTACTCGCGGGCCTATCTGCATCACCTCTTCCAGGTGAAAGAAATGTTGTCGTCGAGACTGAATACTATCCACAATCTCTGGTATTTTGCCGATCTGATGGGCCAGATACGGTCAGCGATCGCACAGGGGACGTTGCGGTCGTTCCGGGACGAGTTTTACCGGTCCCGGGCGGCATCGGACGTTTCCGCGGTCGACGTGGCTGAGGCTGATATTCACCGGCATGCCAGGTTGGACTAACCCTGTCGAGGAGGAATCTGTTCGCATGGTAATGCAATCGGTCGCATGGGCTCAAGGAATCGGTGGTGGAGGGGCGAGTTCGAGTTCCGGGACGCTCTTGTCTCTCATTCCGTTTGCGCTGATCTTCGTTATTTTTTACTTCCTGCTCATTTTGCCACAGCAAAAACGCGCGAAACAGCAGAAGGCATTGCTGGCGGCCCTGAAGAAGGGCGACAAGGTGATCACGGGGTCGGGTATCTGGGGAACCGTGACAAATCTTGGAAAAGAGACGGTGACGCTGCAGATTGCCGACAGTGCCAAGATTCGGATACAACGGGAGCACATCGCTCGCTTGCGCGCGGACGATGAAGATAAGGATAAGGACTCGTAGACCGCGAGCGACAAAGGGGTTACAGATCATATGAAAAAAGTGGGTGGGCGGTTAACATTGCTGGCGTTGGTGGTCGTCGTATCGGTCATCTTTTTCATCCCGTCCTATCAGCCGTTCTATCAGGCCCTGCCTGGCTGGCTGAAGACCGTGATGCCGAACAAAGGGATTACCCTGGGACTGGATCTCCAAGGCGGGATTCATCTTGTCATGGAAGTGGACGAAGATCGTGCGGTCGAAATCGCAGTCGATCGATCGGTCGTGTCACTACAAGACTTGTTGGTCGATAAGAAAATTCCAGTCGAGTCTGTGACCAGGACAGGACCGACTCAGGTCACGATCCAATTCCAAAACGCCGAACTCAAGGCGCAGATTCAGAAGATGCTCGATGATTATCCAACTTTCACCGAGACAGAGTCATCGGGGTCGGCGAATAAGCTGGTGTGGGAGTTGCGTGACATAGAGGCCAAACGGATTAAGGATTCCGCGATCAACCAGGCCTTGGAAACGATTCGGAACCGCATCGACCAGTTCGGCGTAGCCGAACCGATGGTGCAGCGGCAGGGGCTGAAGCAAATCGTCGTGCAGTTGCCCGGCGTCAAAGAGCCCAAGCGCGCCAAGGATTTGATCAAAGAGACGGCCTTGCTCGAGTTTAAAATGCTCGACGAGGACAACCAGTTGAAGCTCGATCTGCCGGCTCGTATTCCCAAAGAAAAAGAGGCGGAGGTCCTGAAACAGGCCGAGGCGAAGTTGCCTGTCGGTGATCAAATTCTGTTCGAGCGAGCGGTCGACAAAGACACCGGCCGCGAATATCGGATTCCCTATCTCGTGAAAAAGCGGGTCATGTTGACTGGCGATGTGTTGAGCGACGCGCGCGTCTCGATCGGTCAATTCAACGATCCCTACGTGTCGATCGAATTCGATGCCAAGGGCGGTCGTGAATTCGAACGGATTACGAGCGACAACGTCAAGAAGCGCATGGCCGTCGTGCTCGATAACACGATCTATTCGGCACCGGTGATTCAGGAACGTATTACCGGGGGGCGCGCGCAAATTACCGGGACGTTCTCGATGCAGGAGGCGAGCGACCTGGCCATTGTCCTCCGGGCCGGCGCCCTGCCGGCTCCGCTCAAGATCATTCAAGACCTCACGGTCGGACCGTCGCTGGGAAAGGACTCGATCGAGAAAGGTGTGCAGGCCACATTGTTTGCCGGCGCCATGGTCGTGGTGTTCATGATCGTGTATTACCGGACCTCCGGGGTGATTGCGGACTTTGCACTGGTGCTGAACTTGCTCTGTTTAATTGGGGCCCTCTCTGCGCTGAACGCCACCTTGACTTTACCGGGAATTGCCGGAATTGTGCTCACGATCGGGATGGGCGTCGATTCGAATGTCCTGATCTTCGAGCGTATCCGCGAAGAACTGCGACTCGGGAAAGCGGTTAGACTCGCGGTGGATGGTGGATATGACAAGGCGATGTTGACGATCATCGACTCTCACGTAACCACGCTGATCACGGGGGTAGCGCTGTTCCTCTTCGGTACGGGACCGATCAAAGGGTTCGCCGTGACCCTCTGTCTCGGTATCGGGATCAATCTGTTTACCGCCCTGGTGGGCACCAAGGTCATCTTCGACCTTATGAATCAACGACACAAAGTCGAACAGTTAAGCATCTAGTTCGAAGGAGCCGGCATGTTAGAGATTCTTGGAAAAACCAATTTCGATTTCATGGGGAAGCGCCGCTTTTCCTTTCTATTTTCCGGCATCATGGTGGTGCTGGGGCTTGTGGCGATTATTCAGATTAGCCGAGGGGCGGCCAACCTTGGCATCGATTTCGTGGGCGGCACCGCGGTCCAGCTGAAGTTCGACCAAGCGATCCGGATCGACGAAGCCCGAAAAATATTGGAGGAGAACGGCCTGGCCAATGCCGAACTGCAAGAGTTCGGTCAGGAGAACAAACTCCTGATCCGCCTAAAAACATCGACGACTCTTGAGGAGAAGGTTGCCGAACGGGTTGTGGCGGTGTTCACGAAGGAATTCCCGTCAAACCATTTCGTGGTCGATTCTAGTACGGAAATCGGGCCGGCTATCGGGCATAAGCTGCAAGAGGACGCTCTCATCGCGGTCCTCATCTCCTTTGCCGGGATCATCCTCTATGTGGCGTCCAGGTTTGAGCTTCGCTTTGGTATTGCCGCAGCCCTGGCGACCTTCCATGATGTGTTGGCGGTGCTGGGTGTGTTTTATCTTCTGGATAAGGAAATTACCTTGCTCGTGGTAACGGCCTTGCTGACGTTGGCCGGCTATTCCATGACGGATACGGTCGTCGTATTTGACCGTATCAGAGAAAATCTTCGGGTGCGGCGGCGTGACAGCGAAGAGACCATCATCAACAATGCGATTAACCAAGTCCTGAGCCGCACGATCGTCACCAGTTTGACCGTCGTGTTGGTGCTCATTCCCCTGACGCTGGCAGGCGGAGAGGTCTTGCATGATTTTGCTCTTGCCCTTTTGGGGGGCGTGATCATCGGAACATTTTCATCGATCTTCGTCGCGAGTCCGTTGCTGTTGCTCTGGCCAGGGGCCTCTGGGCGGCTATTGAAACGGAGTTAGCCGGAAGGTGACATAATTGCTCGGTGTTCGTGAAGCGTCGCTTGTCTCGGGGGACCCGTTTCGACGCTTCACGAGACACGACTCCCGGATCACGGGCTGTCGGATTCTCCTCTGGGCACATCCATGACGTTCTGGAGCCGCTCTCATAGTCTCCAGCATAAGATCATCACGGCCATCGTGATGGTCGGACTCCTGCCACTGACGCTTCTGCTTGCGCTCACCTACATTGAGGAGCGTCGTGCGCTTCGCGAGATGACCGGCGCCAACTTCAAAGAAGTCGCCGTGGAAGCCGCTCGCCGTATCGAAATGCAGGTCAGCCGCGGGATGAACGAGGCCCAGCAGCTTGCCACTACCCCCTTTCTCCGCACCGCCGTCACCGAAGCCAACCGTACGTATGAGGGAAAGGATGCCCAAAACATTCAGGGCATGATCACGGATTGGCAGCAGCGCTGGCGCCAGCGGGATAAGCGGAGCGAGTTTCCTCTCTTCATCAATCGTATTGTCACCAACTACCTCATCCGGTGGCACGACATCCGTAAATCGGACTATATCGGGATTTTGGTGACCGACCAGCAGGGGGCACTGGTGGTCAGTTCGATCCCGCAAGTGGAGTATTTCTACGGAAAGACGCCCTGGTGGCAAGCGGTGATGAAAAGCCCCGGCCCCAGTGGTTATGTGGGCGAGATCACGTTTGACCCAAGTTTCGGGACTCATGTTATCGTGGTTGCGGTTCCCATTCTCGACGACACGAAGGAGGCGGTGCTCGGAACCGTCACGATTTTGTTGCGTCGCGACACCATTTTTCGTGCCATTGCCGAAGTCACCATCGGGACGACCGGTCATGCGATGTTATTCAGTTCCGATGGGGTTCCTGTGATTTGTCCGGTTCTGGCTCCGGAAGAGCATTCGATCAAGCCCGAGTTCGTCGGTGCCCTTCGAGGACTGAAAGCCGGCTGGTCCGTGGTGGCGGACGATTCGCATGGAAGCCGGAACGCCTTGATCGGATTCGCGCCGGTCC
>JBDSKU010000310.1:0-3744 GCA_039916745.1 Nitrospiraceae bacterium | reverse complement strand
GGACTACCGGATGGCTGGCCTTAACCAATGGGTTGATGAATGCCAAGGGGGCCGAGGGGCCGATCGAGGACTTGTATCTGCGAGTTCATTTCGTGCGGAACGGCGTGGAGATTAAGCGGTTGTCGTTCCATCTGCTCGACAGCGACATCGCGTTGGAAGGGACGATCCGGAATTGGGCGTTGAAACCGGTGATTACGGCCAAAATCGAGTCCAATCAAATGGATCTGGATCTGCTCATTCCAAAAGGCGAGCGGTCACCCATTCGAGAGTTTCTGGAAATCCTGGCAGAGACCAGCAAGGTTCAGGTGCTGGCGTCGATGGCGCGCGGCCATTACAAACATCTCAAGTTTGGAAGCCTCTCCGCCCGTATTACCATTCAGGACGGCGTGCTGGATGTGGATCGTTTGTCCGGCCGATCGACCAGTGGGGACGTGGCTGGACGTATCGTGGTGCAATTGCCGCGCAAGGAGCCGGCCGACGCCGAGGTCTCGGTGCGGGCGACGGGTTTGCTGGTGGAAGATGTGCTGAAATTTTTCGGCCCCAAGGAGGGCGTGATAACAGGGGAGGCTCGGGTGACGGGGACGATTCGCGGACATGGAAAGAATCCGCACGGGCTCTATCCCACGTTGAACGGCAAGGTGGATGTCTTGCTGGAAAACGGACGTATTCTCAAATCACAGGAACGGACCATTTGGAAGATCATCAGCATTTTGAATCTGCCTGCCGTGTTGCAAGGGAAAGTCGATCTGGAAAAAGAGGGCCTGTCCTACAACAAGATTACCGCCACAATTCTTGCGCGGAACGGACTGTTTGAGACCGAGAATCTGATCATCGACAGTCCGATTGTGAAGATTACCGCAGCCGGAAATTTTGATTTACCGACAGACCAGGTCGATATGGTGTGGGCCGTCAGCCCGTTCGGATCGTACTCGCAATTCTTGAAAACGATTCCACTCTTCGGGCGGCTCTTTGCCGGAGAGCGCAAAGGGTTGGCCACGGCGCTGTTCTCTGTCAAAGGATCTATCGAAGACCCGGAGGTGACGTACCTGCCGATGAAGTCGTTTGCCAGTGGCGTGACGGGTCTGGCGCAACTGGCGTTTGATGTATTGCGGAACACGGTGATGTTGCCGATCGATCTCATGACGCCTGATGAGGATGCCGGCGCGGGCAAGGAGGCTATCCCCAGGCCTGAGCCGGTTCCATCCGCGCCTTGACCGACCTTCCCTCCCATGCTAGATTCCGAGGAACATTTACTATGGCGCCATCTACTCCACCATCTCAACGAGCCACCGTCTTTATCGCTGCCAGCGAGAGCGACTCCAATCTTTATTACGCGACGAAGTTTATCGCACCGGACCCCTTTATCTATTTAGAGATGAAGGGCGAACGGATTCTGGTGATGAGCGATCTCGAAATGGATCGGGCAAAAAGCCAATCGTCCGTCGATCGGGTGCTCTCGTATTCGGAGGTCGAGGGGCGAGCGAAGACGCAAGGCATTGCCGAGCCTGGTACCGTCGAAGTGATCCATATCCTCTTGCGAGAAGCCGGCATTACGCAGATCTTGGTCCCGGCGAATTTTCCCTTTGGCCATGCCGTGAAGTTCCAGTCGTTGGGGTATCAGCTGCATCCAAAGAGGGACCCGTTTTACGAACAACGTGTGGTGAAGACCGCCGAAGAAGTGCGCTATATCGAAGCGGCCCAGCGTGCGACCGAGCAAGCGGTTGCGGCAGCCCACGATATGTTACGCCAGGCGTCGATCAATAACGATCAGCTGTGGTATGAGGGTGTGCCGCTGACGTCTGAGCGCGTGAAAAAACTGATCAATGTAGCGTTGATGGAGTGCGACTGTGTGGCGCAGCATACCATTGTTGCCGGAGGGGAACAGGCCTGCGATCCGCACAACGAAGGCAGTGGTCCGTTGCCCGCTCACCGCAGCATTATCTTCGACGTATTTCCTCGTTCAGCCTCCAACCGGTATTTTGCCGACATGTCCAGAACGGTCGTACGAGGAACCCCGAGCGCTGAACTGAAGCGACTCTACCAGACGGTCCTGGATGCCCAGGAAGAGGCCATCACCAAAATCAAAGATGGGGCAGACGGGAAACGGATTCATCAAGGAATCTGTGCCAGATTTGAAAAAGCCGGGTACCAGACCGGCCTTGTGAATGGTCGGATGCAGGGCTATTTCCACGGCACCGGCCATGGAGTCGGTCTCGATATCCATGAAGCGCCTCGTATCAGCCGAACCGGATCGTTGCTCCAAGAAGGTCATGTTGTGACCGTCGAGCCCGGCCTCTACTATCCAGGCCTCGGCGCCGTCCGTATCGAGGATATGGTGCTCGTCACGAAAGACGGCTGCCGTAATCTGACGAACTCTCCAAAGATCTTCGAATTAGGCTAACCGAAGTGCTGAGACCTGAGTGCTGAGTGCCTAGTGTCCGATTCATCAAGACTCAGTCCTCAGCACGTATGACTCAGCACTAATCCATGCGTCTAACCTTCACCCTCCAACGATTCAACCCCGAAGTCGATTCCACGCCCCATCCTCAAGAGTTTCGTCTCGATGTAGGCCGTGGGATGACGGTGCTCGATGCATTGATTCGGATCAAGAACGAATGTGACGGGAGCCTGGCCCTCCGGTACTCCTGCCGCTCTGCGATTTGCGGTTCCTGTTCGATGACGATCAACGGGAGCGAGAAACTTGCCTGCCGGACTTCTCTTCGCAAAGAACTCGACCGACATGGGCACATCGTCGTGGCGCCGCTCCGCAACTTGCCGGTGATCAAGGACCTGGTCGTGGATATGGCGCCGTTCTGGGAGAAGATTTACGACGTGCATCCCTGGCTGGTGCCGTCGGCTCGGCTATCGTACGGAGGCGTGCGTGCTCAGACGAAGGCGTGGGATCATGCCAATCCGCAGTTTCATAATGTGGATGCCTGCATCATGTGCGGCGCCTGTGTCGCAGCCTGTCCCGTGCATGAAGTGTCGAAGGCGTTTGCCGGCCCGGCAGCCCTGGCGAAGGCCGATCGTTTTCTCTCCGATCCACGCGAAGCCCCGTCGGCGACGCGCGCCAGGCTGTCGGCTCTCCAGAACGAACACGGCATCTGGGACTGTACGCGCTGCAACTTCTGCGTAGAAGTCTGTCCGAAAGATGTCAAACCGATGGAGGCGATCATCCGGTTGCGGCGGGCGTCGCTTGAACAAGGCATGACAACGACCGGCGGTGCGCGTCATATCCTCGGCTTTGCCGATCTGGTCGAACAGCAAGGGCGTTTGAACGAAGCGATCATGCCGCTCAAAGTGGTCGGGTTTGCGCCGCGTGCCTTGCTGCGCATCCTGCCTCTGGGCCTCAAGATGTTATTGAAAGGGAAAGTGCCCAATCCTCTCGGACATGCGATCCCCGGACTCAGCCACCTCCAAGCGCTCATACGGCGAGTGCGGCGTGCCACACCTCCAGCCTAACCTCGATGGCCTGGACCATTCGATTGCGTGAAGACATTGCCCTGGCCGATGCCGCTTTCGAAGTCGACGCGTCGTCGGTCGAGGAAGTCTTTCACGGTGCGACACAAGCCCTCCTTGAAAGCCTGGCAAACCCTGCTACCGTGTCGGGCGGATGGGAGCGGTCTATTGAACGGACCGATGGGGACCTGTCGGCATTGTTGTTCGATTGGTTGTCGGAGATTGTCTATTGGAAAGATGCCGCAGGGGTGGTCTTCCGAGAGGCACCGCTCACGTTGGCGCAGG
>JBDSKU010000309.1:0-12284 GCA_039916745.1 Nitrospiraceae bacterium | reverse complement strand
GATGAGATTGTGGAGAAATATATCGGGCTGGCAGGCTGCGGAAAAACCATTCAGGTATTGAGGAGATTCGACGATCTGCACGTCTAGGAGAAGCCCGGTCTGTCCGGTTATCTGGTCTGTCTGGTCCATCTGGCGAGTTTCATTCAACCAAACACCAGACAGACCGAACAGACCAAATGAACAAGACAGGATGGCGGACTTTTTCAGCGTCCTGCTAGCGTCGTCCCGACTCAACCGGATAGCCCGCCTCAAGCCAGGCGTTCATGCTGCCAGTGACGTTATAGACATGACGGTAGCCCAAGTCCGCCAACGTTTCTGCGGCAATGTTGCTGCGATGGCCGGACTGGCAATAGACAACCAGATGGTCCTCAAGCTGAGCCCCAAGGTCCCGATGCCGAGCCTTAATTTCTCTGAAGTCGATATTCACGTCGGTTCCGGGAATGAATCCGGCCGCATGTTCTTCCGTGGACCGGACATCGATCAAGATAAACCCCTTCTGGCTCATTGAGGGGGCTTTGGTCAATCCGGCGCGTAATTGCTGCACGGTGAGCAAATAGGAATGATAGGCTGACACGCCACTGATCGTGATGGTAGTCAGGAGCAACAGACTGACGAGGGTGATGAATATGCGCATGGTCATGGCTAGCCTCCTTGCCGTAAACAGGGTAGACAATCGTTCCACTGAGATCATTCCCATGAATATGATAGGGACTGCATGAGGATCCGGTCAAGCCTCGTACTCCTCATGGTCATCCTCCTGCTCGGCTGCGCCGAAGGAGCAAAACTGGTTCAGGAACGGGAAGCCGGAGGGGTTGTTTCCTATCCCTTCAAAGGGGAGCAGGGATCGATGCTGTCGTCGTTTCGTAAAGATGCTCTGGCCCTTATGAAAGAAAAATGCGGCGTTTATACCATTGTGCGTGAGGGTGAAACGAAGGGCCGATCTCGTATGGCCAGCCCGGTTGAAGGCGCACAGGAACTCGTACGGGAGCGTCGGTGGGGCATGGAGTTTCAGTGTAAGTAAGAGGCGCTTCGTTACGAGGGGGTCGGTCGCGCACTCGTCAAGTCGTCAATGGTTAAGAGACTCAGGAGGGTCAATCCGTCAGCTTCTACCTTCTGTCTTCCATCCTGCTCCTTCCGATCGACGATCACCAAGGCATGCGTCACAACCAGGCCTGCGCCCCTGGCAGCCGTAACGGCTTTGAGGAGCGATCCTCCGCTGGTCAGCACATCGTCCACGATCACGGCTCGATCCCCTGGTTGAAACGATCCTTCAATGAGTTTCCCGAGCCCATGATCCTTCGCGTGCTTTCGCACCACAAAGGTCCTCCATGTCCGCGTGGGCTGGGTCGAAAAGGCAAAATCCGAGATGCTGGTCGCAATGGAGATCGCCCCAATTTCTAGTCCACCAAGGCAATCAAGTTCGACCGGACGCAATGCCTCATATGCCAGGTTCGCCACGAGACGGCGAGACCCTGGATGGGCCATCAGGGACCGGCAATCGACGTAGAAAGGGCTCTTCAAGCCGGAGGCGAGTGTGAACCCGGTGCCAGGATCCCACTTGAAAGATTGGGTCTCGTGGAAGGCGTTGGCTAACTCAACTTTGAAAGGCATCATTCTACGACTCGATCATTTTCCTACTGTGGCCGCCATTGTACACTTGGCGAGAACGAAAAAAGAATCCTCCTGCTATAAAATAATTTCGCTCCTTTGCCACGCACTTGCCTCAGGAGATCCTATTCAAGCAAATCGTTTCACCTGCTCGGCCAGCATGCTTGCGACAAGTTTCAAATCGAACGGCCAGGCGTAATGCAGTGCGACCCCGGGATACTGTTGCCGCAAGTGGTCGAGGATTTCAGGAATTTCCACCTCTGAATGCGACCCGCCAGGCGTGAACATCGTCGTGGTGACGGTAATGTGAGTCGCGCCCTTCTGGACCAGCTCCTCCACCGACGCTTCCAATGTCGGCGCACAGAACTCGTTGTAGGCTACGGCGAATAAGACATCCCCTAAGTTGGCTCGTAACTGAGCCGCCACCGTCTCAAGCCCCGATTGATAGGGGTCCGTCTCAGGGGTCCTCGGCATCTGGCGGATTGTGGTATCCAATTCGATTTCTTCCGCCGACGGCGGCATCTTCGCGGCACGTCGCTGACTCTCCAATCGTTTCAGTTTCGTCACTAATTCATGCGGACAGCCTTTGGGAATGCCGCCATGACCAATGAGGATTACTCCCTTCACTGCCTTTGACATACTTCAGCTCCTTCCTGATTCATCCTGCCTACACGTGATTGCGCAACATGAGCTCTTTCGGATGCGGATTGAGATAGACCTGATCGCGAATGTAGCCGACGTCAAAGATGCGGACGTAGTGCTTGATCAGGGTCAGAGGAACCACCAGGGGCGTGAGGCCACGATGATAGTCGCCGATCACGACCAACAGCTCGGCTTTTTCCTGAGCCCCCAATGGGTCCTTGAGGTAGCCCAGGATATGTTGGAGGACGTTCACATGTTTGCGCACCGTCGCCTTCATGGCTAAGGCTTTCATGAACAGTTCGCCATAGCGGTTTGCAAGTTCCTTGGGACGGTACCGCTCCGCTTGACCGACGAGGCGCCCGAGGACTTGGTATTGCTGCGGGCTATGGGCCAACAGCAAATATTTGTGGATCGTGTGGAACTGCACCAGGGTCTGCCTCGTGACTCCGCTCCGTACGAGATCCTGCCAGCGGCGGTAACAGAAGACCCGTTCGATAAAATTCTCCCTGAGCGGCGCATCGCAAAGCCGCCCTTCCTCTTCGACCGGAATCAGCGGAAACTGCTCGATAAACGCCCGGGCGAACAGCCCGACTCCATTCCGGTTGGGCATCCCCTGCTCATTGTAGATACGCACTCGCTCGATCCCGCAGCTCGGCGAACCCTTTTTAAAGATATACCCGGATAGATTCAGCTCCTCGAGTTCCTTGATACGATTCTCGGTTATCTTCTCGACCGCGCGCGTGTGATCTATCCCGCTCTTGATCGTCACAAGCCGTGGATGATGAGGATCACCAATCAGCCGCATCGCTTCCCTGGGCGTGCCGAGACCGGCTTCTACCTCAGGACAGACCGGAACCCACTCCACGTAATGACCCAACACATCGGTCAGAAAACCGTCCCGCTTATGCCCCCCGTCGAACCGGACTTCATCCCCCAGGAGACAACGGCTGATCCCGAGACGAAGCGCCAGGGTCGTCATTTCGTCACCCGTTGTCTGCCAAGGGCTAAATATTCGTCTCGGGCCAGCCGGTGATCCACGATGGGCGAAGGATAGTCCCTGCCAATACGGCATCCGGCCAAAGCCTGTTCGTCCAGCGTCATCAGATGTGGCGCATGAATCCGGTCCGTCGAAACCGCCGCAAGCTCTGGCACATATTGCCGAATGTAGGCGCCTTCCGGATCGAACTTCCTGCTCTGCAGTAGTGGATTGAAAATCCGGTACCCCGGCATGGAGTCCGTCCCGGTCGCGGAGGCCCATTGCCAATTGCCGTTATTGGCCGCAAGGTCGGCATCGATGAGCTGCTGCATAAAATAGCGCTCCCCGCTTTGCCAATCGATTCGGAGATCCTTGATGAGAAACGATGCCACGACCATCCGCACGCGATTGTGCATCCACCCGGTCTGGTTCAACTGCCGCATGCCGGCATCCACCAATGGATAACCGGTCTGTCCTCCACACCAGGCCGCATGGAGAAGATTCCAAGCCGCTCCCGCCGGACGAGGCCGCGGCAATCCATCCTTGATTCGGAACGGGCCGGAGGCCACCTGCGGAAAGGCGGACAAAATTTGCTGGAAAAAATCCCGCCAGATCAATTCATCGATCCAGGTGAGCACATCGCGACGCGAGACGGGGCTGCCTGTCGCGAGCGTGCCTAAGGCGGCATGCACGGCGGTTCGCACCGAGATTGTCCCGAACCGGAACTGGGGAGACAGCTTGGAGGTCCCGTCGATCGCAGGAAGATTCCGTCCCTCAACGTAGCGATGGACGGGACCGTCGAGAAACCAGCGAAGCCGCCGCAGCGCTTCCTTCTCTCCCGGCTTGATCGACAAGGGAACGGTTTGATAGCCGAGATCCTCCACTGTCGGCAGAGCAATGCCGGGTGACGAGGTGCCGGTTCGCTGTTTTCGCAGCCTGGCAGGGCAGGGTAGGCGCGGTGGAGGCGCGGCATGCCACTTGGTCCACCATCGGGCGCGATAGGCACTGTATCGCTGCAACGGATCTCCCGTCGACCCTCGGATCTCCTCGGCCTCAAAGACCACATGGTCCTTGAACGTGCGAACCACCACTCCACGGGCCAAAAGCGCCTGCTGGACTTTCCGGTCTCGCTGGATCGCTGCCGGTTCGTAATCGCGATTCCAGTAGATCGCATCGGCCTTGACGTCTTCGACAAAACGGAGCACTTCCTCGATCTGATTGCCCCGGCGCCACTGGAGAGAAAGTCCTCGCTCGGCCAGGGTCCCGGCCAGCTCCACCAGACAGGAGACCATGAACGTCACGCAAGACGAGCCGAACTGCCGTAGACGCAGGAGGGGGTCGTCGAAGACGAAGAGCGGGATCACTTCGTCGCAGTCTGCGCAGGCGGCAGCGAGTGCTGGCTGATCCTGTAGCCGAAGATCCCGTCTGAGCCAGACAACTCCTTTCATCAGTGCGTCTCCTCCGAAACCCTATGGTGATGCTTCGCGGCTTGGTCCTCATCCGTAAACAGAGCCCGTCTCCAGATTACATAGGCCACAAACAGTATCGTCGTGATCATGAATCCTGATCGGACAGGATGAAAGCCGAACGACAGTTGATTCATGGTCTCGCTCACTAGACCGAATCCCGCATAGGCCAGGCTCAGTCCCCAGGCCCAGGGTTTCAGCCAGAGGAAGCCATAACCGATGAGCAGGTGTGCGGCAGGCGAGTGGAGCTTCACGAGATACGACGAGAGGCCGGTCACAGCCACGCCGAACAGCTTGAAGGCATAGGAAGGAAACAGGGCGATGACGACCAGATCGACCGTGCCGAAGATCAGAAAGAGTCCGCCCAATATTTTGATATCAAGCCCGATGTGTGTCCTGCGCATCATTGCCTCCCTCCTCAGGATGCTGAAAAACTCCTCCAGCGTCGTTCTCGCTTCGCTCAGACCCTCAACGTACCCAGAGGGTATGCCTCGGTCCTTCGCTCGCTGCGGCCTTGCTGAACGACCTCTTTGAGCATCCTGCGGGGCCTTCTCTCGTTGTCCCAGGCGAGTGAACCATTGGATTGCCAACGCATCACTAATTTTCTTACGTGCCCTCAGACGGAAGCCGACCGTTCAACGTTCGACTCACCTCAACGCCATGCGTCCGG
This sequence comes from Nitrospiraceae bacterium, assembly GCA_039916745.1. Lineage (GTDB taxonomy): Bacteria > Nitrospirota > Nitrospiria > Nitrospirales > Nitrospiraceae > Palsa-1315. Next base: position 6,922 of record JBDSKU010000309.1, on the reverse strand, counting down.
CATACCGGTCCACCAGGTCTGTGGATTTGCCGCACGCCATTGAGTCTGTTGCTGCCACAACCGATCGCTTTCGCGCTTGTTCAGCCTGGTGGCCATCGCCGCGCTCACGTCAGCCTGTTGACGGACGCTGGTCTGAATCATTTCCTTCGCCATCCGGGCCAACCCACCGGGAGGATCGATCAAATCCTGCGGATCCTTGTAGGCCAGATTCAGATGCAATTGTTCGACGGTGTTCCACCGCTCCTCCTTAGACAGGTGGTCTAAGTAGGCATCGATCGCATGGAAGACATAGGTCACATGGATATAGGCCTCGACGGAAGGTGCGTTGTCGATTTCTTTCTGGCAGGCTTCCAGCGCTCGACGATAATCGCCGGCCACCATGTAGATATTTGCTTTCATCAGGCTGGTCCGCGGTGAGCCAGCCACAGCGGCTGCCGGTTCCGCGAACGCAGGCCCCCCGCCAAGCATGAGCACGAGTCCAAGCACTGCGACCGTCTTCAGGCTATTGAGCATGATCCACTCCTATCGCGCCGGACCACCATGGGATCCCATTTCGCCCTTATAGAGTTTCTCGCTGCCGATGCGCGTGATCGCAAGCTCGCGCAGGGCCCCGTCTCCTTTCACGCCCAGTTTCACCACGGTACCGGCTTCCCCGCGCACCATCTTCACGACCTGCTCATAGGTCTTCCTGGTGACTGCAGCACCGTCCACCGTCACCACTTCATCTCCGTGCTTGAGGCCTGCTTGCTGAGCCGGACCCTCCGGATGGACATGGGCCACGTACAGCGAAGCCGGATCGCCGATCCGTTCTGCTCCGACATGCAACGAGACGCCGATCACCCCGTTCGGCAGATGGGCCTCATCTCCGTACGGTCGATTCATATCACTCTTGGGTTTGCCCTGCCCCTCTGCGGCCAGCACCTGACTCGTGCCGGCAGATAGAGCACAGAGAGCGGTGAGAAAGAAGATCGCGGCCATGTTATGTCTATTTCTGCTCATCTGATTCCCTCCTTGTGAATTAGAGTTGTTGTGCAAGCCACAGCAGACAGAGTCCTACGAGTAACACCATCGAGTTCAGAGAGACCGACCGTTGATGCAATCGATTCCACGAGATCTGTAAGGCGGGATCGACAGTCCCCTGCGCTTCCTGCTCCTTGAGTCGATCTCTCATGGCGTTGCTCTGCGGAGTGAGGGGAGCGCGGCAATAGGTTTCAGCGGCCAGGATGATCAGCCACATCGCAGCAATGAGATGCCGGGCCGGATTCGCGTCTGGCATCATCCCCAAACCGGTTACGCAGACCACTCCTACGATAGCGGCACCTATTCCAAGTGCATAGTAGGCAGGAAATAATTGACGAACGACTGCACTGAAGGGTTCTCTCTCTAGCGTCCTCGCAAGTATCGGAGCGACCACGAACGACAAGAGCACCACCTTGCCGACAAGTACAGCGACGGCCAGCACGTGCACATAGGAGATCAGCGAGACCATGTCACACCCTCCCTCATCCCTTCGTCAGGATTGTCCGCAAGGCCGGTTCCAGCGTCGGATATTGAAAGACGTAGCCCCCTGAGAGGGCCTTCGCCGGATGGACCCGTTGGCCCGTGGTCATGAGTGTCCCAAGCTCACCTAATGCCAGGTGTAACGCGAAGCCCGGCACGGGAAGCCAGGAAGGTCGATGGATTGTTTGTCCGAGCACCTCGCAGAACCGGCTCATCCTGACTGCCTCTGGCGCCACCGCATTGACGGGACCAGAGATGTTTGGTGTGGCGAGCAGCCATTGGATTAAACCTATATGATCGCGCCGATGGATCCAGGACACCCATTGCGTGCCCGGCAGGATCGGGCCGCCCGCAAAGAGCCGAAACGGCAATAGCATCTTCGGCAAGGCCCCGCCCCCTTGTTCGAGCACCATTCCGGTCCGCAGCATGACGACTCGCACACCGAACTCCGCAGCTCGCAGCGCCTCCGCTTCCCAGGCTATACAGAGATCGGCCAGAAAGCCTTGGCCTCGCGCGGCGCCCTCGTTCAGCACACGATCATCACTGGGCTCATAGTAGCCGATGCCGGAGGCGCTGATCAGCAGGCGAGGTTTCGAGGACCGGCGAGACATGGCTGCGACCAGCAGGCGAGTGGTGAGGACCCGACTTACCGTGAGGAGTCGCTTGCGGGCATCGGTCCAGCGTGCATCGGCAATGGGCGCACCGGCGAGATTGATGACAGCATCGGCTTCTTCGAGAGATTGCTCCCAGGCCCCCGGCTCTGTGCCGTTCCACTCGACGGCCGTCACAGCGGAGCCGAATAACCGTTGCGCCTCTTCTTTCCTTCTCGTAAGGAGCGTGACCCGGTGCCCCTCCTGAACGAGGGAAGCGCATAAGGGCCGACCGATGAAGCCTGTTCCGCCTGTGACAACAATGTGCATGGCTCATCTCCTTAAACGGCACCGACCATTCGTTAGTCGTCTAGTTGCCTGTCGTTCTTAGGGCCGCTCCGATGTGGCCCACCGGACTCTCCACGATCGATCCGTTGCGCATATTTTCTCTGCTTCGTACCGTGCAAGAGATCCGGCGTCTGGTTTAGTCGGTTCCGAAGAATGACCGGATCGACGACCTCCCCACAACTGGTGCAACGCAATCCCGTGATGCCGATTTGACCGGTATCGTCCTGAAGGTCCAGATAATACTCTGTGACCAGCAACCCCCCGCAGCGCATACAGATTGGGTTGCCGGATGGCTGGGGGAAGGGTAGAGGATTGTTCGGTCTCCCATTCGATGCCACGGGAACCCTCGCTGGCGATCATAACGGTCAACAGCATGCTTCTTACTCGACACGAAACCTACCCAATCTGGTCTGCCGCTGCACCGCGACAGCCGTTCTCCATGATGCGGCACTTGCCCAATAACGTAACGCCACCAGTGCTATTGCACACAAGATCATCTGGTCCATGCGATCCTCCTCATCATGGCCGTTAGTCGCGCGCCCTCATTCTGCAATCAGCCTCTTGTGTATACTGAGGAGACAGGTCCCTCCCGATGGAGGGAGCTGTCTGCCTCAGCGGGAGACGCCGTGCGGAGTCGCGGCGCCACCCTGACGGGAACAAGAAACCGGCCTCCGTGCTTCTGTTGTGCGCAGCATGTTTCATCGCATCACCACATCGCCTGCCTACTTCTGCTGGGTCTGGACTTCGAGGCCCCGGACACAGCGAAAGCCTGTCCCATGGGTCTGCAGGGCGAATCCCCCGCGCCCGCGAGCCGTCGTCGTGATGTCCGAGATCGGGCTATGCCAGGATCCGCCGCGAATCGATCGAACCACACCCTTTTTGTCAGGACCCTGCGGATTCCGGTCCGGCGCATGCTGGTAATACTCAGGGTCATACCAATCCTGCACCCACTCGCGTGCATTGCCGGACATGTCTTTCACTCCGTAGGGTGAATCGCCGCCGGACAAGGACCCGACCGGATGTAATGTTTTCTCTTCCTCCCACTCACGATCGAAGTTCGCCCGCTTTGATGTCGCTGGTTCGTTGCCCCAGGGAAAGAGCCGGCCATCGGTGCCGCGAGCGGCCTTCTCCCATTCCGCTTCCGTCGGGAGCCGTTTCTTGGCCCAACTGCAATAGGCCTTGGCGTCGTACCAGGTGGCCTGCACGACCGGAAGTTGTTCGATCCCCTTCACGGATGAGAGCGGGCCGGTGCCATACGGATTCGGCGGGCTTCGATGGCCTGTGGTGGCCACGAACGCCAGATACCGTTCATTGGTCACCTCGACCTGATCGATCGCAAACTCGTCGAGGTACACCGATCGCTGCGGCCATTCATCTGCCCGGCCTTTGCCTTCCGGATTCCCCATCAGAAATGCGCCAGCCGGAATCGTCACCATGGGGACCTGGTCGAGCTCCTTGGCCGCCGGCGCAGCTGCCACGGCAGGTACAACGGCACAGGTTAGGGCCATCATTGCCACAATACTTCTCCAGCCGGTTTCTCTCCTCCTCAGACCTTGTGTCATTTCTTCTGCTCCTTACTCCCCTCGATGGCCTTGGTGGTATGGGCTTTCACTTGGCTGACAAGACGCTGTACTTGACGGGTGTCTCCCCGCTCAGCTGCCTCTTGCGCCTGGGTGATGAGGGTCCTGGCTTCGTGCAGGTGTTCTTCGATGTCCGCCTGCAGGGCAGGGGACGCGACCGTTCCACCCAACGCGGCGCGGTGATAGACCTCCCACGCATGGTCCACATCATGCTCGGCCTCATGCACTGCCTTCGCACTCTCCGGGTGAGGATGCCGGGCAGGATCGATGGGACCTGCCTGTAGGGGTGAGGCCCCGAGTAGCGCGATGAGGACAATCCCTGAAAGGAGAATCTTGTCGTATGTCATAGCTGCCCCTCCGTCACGATCAAACCATGAGCAAAAACCGTCTCAGCATTTCCTCACGACCGCTTCATCGACTGTTCAATCAGCGAGTGAAGTTCCAGCAGGTCGAGGTTCTTGGGGTCGATGGCCAACCCCTTGGCCACCGCCTGCTGCGCCTCCACAAACCGCTCTCGCCCCATGTCCACCAACGCCGCAATGTAGTTGTCCCTGATCTGCTGATCGATTTCCGGCGGGGCGCTCTTGGCACAGCGGAAGCCTAGGCCTACGCCATAGCTGTTATTGAGCGGGTGATTCCAGAACCGGTGCGTCGCTCTGACGGTACCTTCGGGCGCGATCCACGATCCGCCACGAATGACGCGTTTTTCACCGACCGTGAGCCGGTCCACGTAGGTGCCCGTACCGCCAATCCAGACGGGCTTGGCTGGACCGTTCGGATTCACCATGGTCTCAAGCTTTCCGTAGTAGCGCGGGTCATACCAGTCGGAGACCCACTCGAACACATTGCCCGCCATGTGATACGCGCCATAATAGCTGGCTCCCTCCGGATAGGAATCCACCGGCATGGTCGCGTCGTGATTCTTGCCATAGTTGACTTTTGCCGGATCAAAGTCATTGCCCCAGGGATAGAGGTTGGCCTTGGGGCCACGAGCGGCCTTTTCCCATTCCGCTTCCGTAGGAAGACGTTTGCCGCGATATTCACAGAACGATTTCGCGTCGTCCCAATTCACCCCGACCACAGGTTGCACCGGCTTATTCAACCGAGGATCGTCCCAGTAGGCCGGAGCCGGATGGCCTTTCGCCTTGACGAATTCGCCATAGTCCTTGTTCGAGACTTCGTAGGTATCCATGAGGTATGAATCCAAGAACACCATGTGCGCCGGACCTTCGTCTTTCAACGCCTCGGCGGACATGGGACCCTTCATTCTCCTGTCATAGGCTGTGGGCTTTTTGCCTGAGTCCACAGGCGCCTCCTTGTCGATCCCCATCACCGATGGCCCTTGTCCGATATAGACCATATCCTTGGGGAGGAAGGATTCTTCGGCATAGCTTGTTCCGGCCAGCATCGTTACGCCCGTCACCAAGACCGTCGCCATTAATGTTCTAGATCCATTCATGTCAGACCTCCTGTCACGACTGAGGCTCTCGGAGGGAGACGGCGTTGCCGTCCCCCTCCCATCAGTTCTTCAACTATTTCTTCTTCATGCTCTTCTTGATCAGGTCGCGAGTCGCCAGGTATTCCTTGTTGCCAGGCTCCGACGCCAAGGCCTTCTCGATGGAGGCCATCGCATCGGCGTTCTTCTCCGCACCCATCGCGACCAATGCCTGAATGAAGGCGTCGCGGCCTGCTTGCATGGCTTCGTCGGACACCGTCTGTGCCGACTTCGCGCAACGGAATCCGAGGCCGACCCCATACGAGTTATTGTCCGGCTGATTCCAGAACCGATGGCTCGTATGGAGGGAGCTTTCAGGCGCAAGCCAGGAACCGCCGCGCAGCACGCGGACCGGGCCTTGATTGGCAAAGTTGTAGCCCTTCTCGACGCCCCGTGGATTCAGGGCAGGGCTCTCCTTATAGAACTTCTGGTCATACCAGTCCTCCACCCATTCGAACACGTTCCCCGCCATGTTATAGACTCCGAACCCGCTCACTCCTTCCGGGTAGGAATCCACCGGGGTTGTATGGCCGACATTCTGCCCATAGTTGGCTTTCTTCGGATCGAGTGTATGGCCCCAGGGGTAATGGTTGTCGCCTTGCGGACCCTTGGCCGCCCGCTCCCATTCTGCTTCCGTCGGAAGCCGCTTGCCGTCCCACTTGCAGAAGGCGCTGGCGTCAGTCCAGCTCACACCGACCACCGGCTGATTGGCTTTGCTGAGCCGTGGGTCGTCCCAATAGGCCGGAGCCGGGTGACCGGCAGATTTCATAAACTCTTTGTACCTGGCGTTCGACGCTTCGAACTTGTCGATCAAATAGGCATCGAGCACGACCTGGTGTCTGGCCTCATCTGAATGGTGGCTGCTCCCCATGGTGAACTCACCCTTAGGGATGAGCACCATATCCTTATCCTTGTCGCTACTTGGCATGTCCGCCGCTGCCGCGACGGAAATGGCTCCTGCCATTAATGCCACCCCCAATCCGACCTGAAGAACCGTTTGACTCCGCATGGGAAACCTCCTTGGTTTGGAAACACTGAAACTACTCAGGTGGGCCCTCCGACACCACCTGACATTCATTGGACCATTACAAAGTTTGTCATGTGGCAATTTACGGGCCATTTTCTTGAGCCTCCAATACTTGGAGTTCATAGAGATACTTATGTAAATATTCGTTCATACGCTCTCTAGACCGCGGATGACCGTGGTAAAATGCGACAACTGCTGCCGCTCTCTGTCGCATAAGACGACAGGGGTCGGTTCAGGAACGGAGCGTTCGCTTCTTGTCCAATACGACGATTCCGTAGAATGACAGGATCGACGACCTCGCCACATTGCACACAGCGCGTGGCGGCAAACCCCAATTCACCAGTGCTGTTCAGCAAATCCATGCAGAAATCGCTCACCATGA
>JBDSKU010000308.1:0-5681 GCA_039916745.1 Nitrospiraceae bacterium | reverse complement strand
TTTCGCCGCATCGTCGGGAGAGATTCTGGCTTCAGCCGTCGCTGCGGCCGTGCCGATGCCGGATTTGGTCGTCACTTGAGGATTCAGACATTTGGGGAGGTTGCAGATCGGCAGGTATTCGGGATTCCCGCTCGATGCCGGAGAGACGGAGATGAGGAAGAGGCCCAGGAAGATTGAGGCACAGAGCCACGCGCTGTTAAGGATGGATGAGCGTCTGAGTCGCGGCATAGGACCTCCCTGTCGATAGAAGATGGGGTGCGAAGTGGGGCCCACTGTAATCGCCGCCTATTTTCCTGTCAACAGAATCGGGGGGCTAGGCAGGAATTGCGAGCAAGGGGCAACGGGCCCCACGGACCACCCGCTCGGTGGTGCTGCCGCGAAGCAGGTCGAACAGACTGTTGTGGCCTTCCGTCATCATCACGATTAGGTCCACGTCGAAATCCGCTCCCGCCGCCAGGATCCATTCGACCGGATCGCCCTTGGCGGCGAGGGTCTCCCACGACCAGCCTGGGCGCTCGGGCATGGTGAATTTCGGGAGATCGGCCTCTTCCCCAAGATGCACCAGTTCGAATAAGACATTCTCGCTGCCCAACGCGCTTGCCAGTTCTGCGGCGAGATCGATGGCCGGTTGCGGATGCGGGGTATGGACGATGGGGATTAACACACGGGTGAGGTTGATCTTGCCTGTTTCCGTTGAGACGAACCCTTCTACGCCGGTCGGGACAAAGAGCGTTTTGGCATGGGTGGCGCGAGCCAACGGCTCGGCAACGGCCTCGTGCGTGAGTCGAGCGAAGCCTTCGCGCTGGTGCGTTGATAGCACCAATAGGTCTGTGGGGTAGGCCGTCAGCTGTCTAAGAATTGCATCAGCGGCATGATCTGCCGCGGTACGGACACGTTTGATGACGACTCCCAATTTCGAGACATCTTCTTTCGTGCAGCCTTCCTGCAAGATTCCCCATCGAGCAAGGAGTGGTCGAATACGAGGGAAATCCTCGAAATCATTTCGGCCGACCGTGGGGTCGACATGCATCAGCGTCAGTTCTCCTTGCACGAGGCAGGCGAGCTTCACGGCATGGGCAAATGCCGTTGCCTCGGCAGCGGAAAAGTCAGTGGGATGAAAAAAACGGCGAAATGGAAGCATCGGTGTCTCGTTCGTCCTTCAGTAGTTAGTGTGCCAGTGCTCGAATTTGTTGGAGTCGGGCGTCGTGATCAGATGCGGTGAGTATCTCGAAGTTCGCCTGGGCCTTGGTGTGAAAGGCGGCCTGCTGGTTGTCCGGCAATCCCAGAAGGGTGCCAAGCGCTGTGACATATTCCCCTCGCCCTCGTGCCAGATCCTGCTCCACATTGGCCTCGTTCAGGGCCAGAAAGGCCGTGAGCTTATGTTCGGGATGCAGGAGCCCGTCTTCATTCCACCAGGTGCGGCCGGATGTCGTGCCTGTGACGTTGGAGGTGGTATCGGTGGTTTCGTTGATCGTGGCTTTGAGGGTGCAGCCAGATGCCAACAGCAGCAGTACCGGAAATAGGGCCCAAACAGTACGTTGTTTCATCACGGTCCCTCCTCTGTGGGGCATGGAGCCGGTGGTCTTGTCGCAGATCGTATTCGTTATATATAGCACAAGCAGGCTCCCTCACTACAGTTCAACTTAGTGGGTGCCGATAGGAGAGGTACGCGGCAAGTCGTACTGAGCCTGTCAAATCGAGGAGTGGCATCATGTCCGTTCAAGCGCTGACCCAAGTCGATCCCAACCAGTTCTTCAACCTGTCGTCTTCGAACAATACGGGACCTCAGCGATTGGATACGAAGGTCGGCGGGGTTGCGGTCTCCACCGATTTCTCCGGTCGCCTCAGTGTGACGACGGCGGAAGGTGACAAGATTACCCTCTCGGCGGATATTGAATCCGATTTCCGTGCAGTGAACTATACGTCCCATGCCGCAGGCAACGGCACGACGACGGATATCGAGACGAAGTATGCCGAGTCCTCGCTCAAGCAAGAGTTCGGCGTGACGGTCGAAGGTGATCTGAACGACCAAGAGGTGAAGGACCTCTCCACACTGTTTCGGAAAGTGGCGAACATCTTTAAGAAAGTCTTGAACGGGCAGGACGATGCGGCCTTGGCCAAGACCGCAAAACTTGCCGATAGTTTTGGGAACTACTCCTCCCTCTCCGGTCTGGACCTGAAAGTCGATTTCGAGCGGTCGGTGACTCGCTTTGCCGCAGCATTGACCGGTGAGGCGACCGGCCAGCCCAGTACCCCGGCTCCGGATCCGGCGCCGACGTCCACGACTCCTGCGCCCATCCCCTCTGCTCCAACGCCTCAGGCCGTGATCTTTGGCCCGATACCAACAACGGATACGGCGATCCCGGTTCCGTCTTCCGATACTATAGCGTCTGATGCCACATCCCCAACCGCAACGACCGAGGCCGTGACCCAAGATGCGGCGCCTACGCCTGCAGCGGTGACCCCGGCTCCGTCGGCTGGAATCACGATGCCTGCCCAGGTTACGGCGCCTGCGGCCGTGCCGAGTCAGACCTCGTCTATCGTTCAACAAGTATTGGACGCGACGCAAAACGCACGGATCGAGACGGAAAAGCTCGGCAAATATTTTTCGCAATTCCTGAAGAACTTCGGGAAGGTTCTGCAGAATGAGAAGGCAGATGGAAAGCAGCAGACTGACGGGACTCAGACGACTCCGACTCCTACGACTCCTCCGGTTCCTGCGGCTCCCGCACAAACGGGACCGTCGGTCTCTCTTGCGTATCAATCGACAACGCGACAGACGTCGTTCTCCTTCTCGATTCGGAGCTAGGGAAGTATGTAGGCTGTTCAAAATGGCCGTCCAGCAAGGCCGCAGCGAGTGAAGGGCCGAGGCGTACCCTTGTGGTACGTTGAGGGTCTGAACGATGCGAGAACGACGCTGGCGGACATTTTCAACAGCAGGTTAGGGCAACAGCGTCAGCCACAGGGCTGGCGTCAAGTAAGACACGGCGAGACTTGGGATTCCCAAGTCTCGCCGTTGTCGTTTGAGTGAGAGTGTTTGCGTTCAGTTCTCCACAGCCGCTGATACCACTTCTTATCATCACCCGTTGGTAACGCAGCGATGTTCATCGTCTTGCGGATCTCGCCGATGTTCCAGCCTGTCAGGTTCGCGAGTGTCTGGGCCTCCCGCTCATAGCGCTCGCGGAGTTGTTGCCGGTAGGCGATCGCTGCCGCACATTCATCCTGGCCGGTCCAGGGTGCGGGGAGCAGCCAGACCGTCCTTCTTGCTCACAGAACGCGCACGATGAAAGAGGTGGAATGACACCCGTGCCGATCCCTTGCTCCCGGAGCAGAGGAGGGGATGGAGGCTGATGATCTTCTGTGCTCGCGCAACGCGCGGCCTCAGAAGGCCCTCGTTGGACGCGCGCAGTGAAAGATCAATCAGCCCCCATCCCTGAAGAGATAGCGAGCAAGCTTGGAAGGATCGTTATATCGTTCGACGCCGCAGTAGAGCCTACGGGAGCCACCCCGCTGGAGGTGGGTGATATGGGGAAAGGTTGCACGGCTTGGGGCGGCCAGACTGTCCTTCTTGCTCGCTGAGGCCGCACGATAAGAATGTGCTCGTTCGACGCGCGCAGTAGAGCCCATGCCAGCCACCCCGCTAGAGTTGGGTGATATAGGGAAAGGTTGTAAGTCTAGGCCACCCCATAGAGGAAGAACGGACGAGCCGAGAAGGTCGAGCGATTTGAGTGCTCCTTCGAGAGCGCTGCTTGACAGAAATTTCGCAAGTGCCGATAGTGTCAAAAAGTTTTGTTAGGGGGTATCAGGAACTCTTAGGGGTGCTCTGCCAGCCCTCCTTCTCCCAGTGAACGTAGCTACGTTGGCTAGAAAAGAGAAGAAGTGACGCGAGTCAGACTAATTCGAGTCGTTGTCATTGTTTGCGCTCTAATTTCCATGTTCTTCCTAGTCAGCGGTTGGCGCGCTCAATCTAGCGCGCCTCTCTCGTGTCGAGCAGCATTCGGAGAGTTGGATGAACACAACGGCTACATTCAAATCAATCTTTTGGCTCCGCATGCAACAGAGCAATACTTCAACGGCGAGATATTCTTGAACTACGCAAGTCACGAGTCACCACCCGAGGCGCTACGGATCGTGCGCGAGGAACTAGGTGTATACGCACCATCCATCATAGATATTCACCTTGTTCCATGGGGGCGCGATTTGGCCATGCTCAAACCCGTACCCTTCTCTATACCGACTCCAGGCGTAACGCCACGTCTGTTTCCATTTGACTCTCCGACCTTCGATTTCTCGCTAAGATTCATGCCTCCCAGAATTCCTAAGGTAGTATTGGTTCGCAATTTGACTTCCGATTTCATCCCACTCTGTGAAACTTTTTTGAGCAAGTGGGATGGCGCTGAGAAGTTGACGGTGCGGGTAAGTTATCGACGCAATCCGTTCGTTCAAGCTACGGTAGTTATCATAGGGCTCGGCGCACTTTCCTTTGGGTTGTTGCTGGGCCTCATTAAGGGGACTGAAGGACTTACCATAGCGACAGCATCCTATTTCTTTTCTATTTGGTCAGTCAGGTCAATCATTGCTCCGACAGGGCTTGCCTATCCAACGTTACTCGATTTCTGGCTCATGTTCGTGTGCATGATCGTTCTTTTCGTAGTTGCATGGCGTTTAACGAGTATAGAGGTGACTGGCGTAACTTCGCATAGAAAGGGTAAAGGTTCCAGGACTCACTGATTGCTCGATCAAATAGTCATCGGAGAAGGTCCATGCACGACATTCCCCAGATAGATAACGGGAAGAAACCCCTCCAGCTACTCAACATTGTCCACTTCGTCTGGCTGCCTAGCAGTACTCCGTATGGAAATCTTCTTCTAAAGGGGATGAACATTGTTCGGCGAATTGATCGAGTGAATCTGGAGGTGAGCCGAGTATTCACGTCGTATATCCATCCCAGCAAGGAGGACGTTAATAATCCACAACAGGACTTGGTTGAACACCAATTCTATGCAGAGCAAGTAGTCTATTGGATGCGCAAGACTGCTGATGAGCTCATATCTCTGGCATATGTCATTGATGAACGCCGTCGAACTGGAAAGTGGCCAATGTCTGTTAAAATCGATTCAATTGCTGGCTTAAAGGAAAGTCCTTCCCAAGAGCTTCAACAGCTTTTTGCTTCACATGACACATTCCTTATGACTTTGAATGAAGTCTCTAATGCTTTTAAGCACTCATTCATAAATACTGACATGACAGTGGTAGGGACTGAATATCCAGTGGTGTTCGCATTGGGCTTGAAACGAAACAAGCTATCAGAGCCTCCACAGTTCTATTCAGTTAATTTCGGGGAGATGGTTGAGGCGTTCTCAAGATTCTACAAAGAAGTTATTGCCACAATCCAACAATGGGCTAGTCCTTAAAGGAATAGATAAAGGTCTCAGGAGCATTGAAATGCTCCAGGAACCATTGATTGCCCCTTTCCGTAAAGCATGAACTCGGACACCGAGTTTCTTAGTATCTTCATCAGTATATTGCCATGGGGGTGCCGTGAAACTTCCTCTACTTCTTATAGTGTCTCTTACTGCAAGCGCATTGGACTTCCCAGGCTTTACCGGACACCTTGTGGTGGTCATTAGAGCATGGGAGGATCTATGAGCACTCGACGCAGATCGCAGGGTATCCGAGTG
>JBDSKU010000307.1:0-12693 GCA_039916745.1 Nitrospiraceae bacterium | reverse complement strand
GGTCATGAGGAAGAGGGGGAGAGGTTGAGCGCACAATTTCTGCAACAGGCTCAATGTCTTCATCGTCGTCCATCATGAAGGCGTCGGTCCTTTATGGATGAGTGGATAGGGAAATCGAAACCGGCAGCAATAATGGCTGAGCCCTTATGAAGAATTCAGTGAAGTCGGGTGGATTCCGGTGGTAGGTGCAGGCGATTCGTTGGCGATACGAGGACGCCGGCTAAGCCGGCGCAGAGGGAGGACTACCTATGCAACTTGGGATGATCGGCCTTGGCAAAATGGGGGCCAATATGGTGCGGCGGTTGATGCGCGGGGGACATCAGTGTGTGGTGTTCGACGTGAATCTCGAGAATGTGCAGCGGTTGACTGCTGTAGGAGCCGTTGGGGCAAGCTCCATGGACGATCTGATCAGTAGATTGAGTGCACCGCGAGCCCTGTGGGTGATGGTGCCGGCAGGCGAGGCAACCGAAACTACCGTGGAAGCCCTTGCCCAACGGCTGAATCCTGAGGACATCGTCATTGATGGAGGGAACTCGTATTTTAAAGATGATGTCCGGCGCGCGAAGGCTCTGACGGCCCGGGGAATCCACCATGTGGATGTCGGGACGAGCGGAGGAACCTGGGGGTTGGACCGGGGCTACTGCTTGATGATTGGCGGCTCAGAACCAGTGGTGAAACACCTTGATCCTCTCTTTAGCACCTTGGCGCCTGGTCGGGGCGACGTTGCACGGACACCGGGTCGAGACCGCGTGCATGGATCAGCAGAGGAAGGGTATTTGTACTGCGGGCCTGCTGGAGCCGGACATTTCGTCAAGATGGTCCACAACGGGATCGAGTACGGCCTGATGCAGGCCTATGCCGAGGGGTTCGACATCTTTCACCATGCCAACTCGAAGAACCTTCCTGAGGAAATACGCTACGACTTGAATCTGCCCGACATTGCCGAAGTCTGGCGGCGCGGGAGTGTGGTGGGATCCTGGCTGCTCGATTTGACGGCCGCCGCCCTGGCGGAGAACCCGGATTTGTCCAACTTTACCGGCGCGGTCGAAGATTCGGGAGAAGGCCGCTGGACGGTGATGGCGGCGGTTGAGGAGGGCGTTCCGGCAGAGGTCCTGTCTGCATCTCTCTACACCCGGTTTCGTTCGCGCCAGGACCATACGTTCGCCGAGAAGGTGCTCTCGGCGATGCGCTACAAATTCGGCGGTCACGTCGAACGGCCGGCTGGATGATGCGTGGACAAACGGCCAGTGTTGAAGCTAGGAAAATCCCTAGCTGTGAGCGAACCGCTTGAAGCTCAGAATGGTTCCGGACCATCGAGGAAAGAGCGCGGCGATACTCCGTGTCGTTCACGGGAATTTCAGATGTCGGATCGAAGACCCAGGGCCGTTGATCGTGTCCTCCGCGCTGGTGGTACTAGGACTGCCACAATTGATGGCTGGCGTTCACTCAATGAGGCGCAACTTTTACCCGCGGGTCGCGATCGGCTGAGCGATGGGGTGCGGCAACCCATAGATTTCCGTTCCCCTGACCATTACGGCCACGTGGGGGAACAGGCTTAGAAAGGAACCTACCCATGAGCAAGAAAACGGTGGCGGCGCTCATCGTCGAAACATTGGCTCTCGCCGGGGTTAAGAGAATGTATGGAGTCGCCGGCGACTCTCTCAACGGCATCACGGATTCCATTCGCAAAAGGGATGATATCCGGTGGGTTTCCGTGCGCCACGAAGAGACGGCTGCTTTTGCCGCCGGAGCCGAGGCACACCTGACAGGGCACCTGGCTGTATGCGCGGGGAGCTGTGGGCCCGGAAATCTTCATCTGATCAACGGGCTTTACGATGCCCACCGGAGCCGGGTGCCGGTCCTGGCCATCGCCGCGCATATTCCCAGCCGAGAAATCGGCAGCGGTTATTTCCAGGAAACCCATCCTGAGCATCTGTTTCGTGAGTGCAGCCATTTTTGCGAGATGGTGTCGCATCCTGAGCAAATACCTCGCCTCCTCGAGATTGCAGTGCAAACCGCGGTGTCGCGCCGCGGCGTCTCTGTGCTCGTGATCCCCGGCGATATCGCCTTGCAGCCTGCTGTGGTGAGCGGACCGCGCCTACGATTTGCGGCCGCAACGCCGATGGTGCGCCCTTCCGACGATGAGATTGGCCGATTGGCGGACCTGTTGAACGGCGCGCGGAAGATAACAATTTTAGGCGGAGCCGGCTGCGCCGGCGCGCATGATCAATTAATGGAGCTGGCGGGCAAGCTGCAGGCGCCGATCGTTCACACGATGCGCGGCAAGGAATTCATCGAATACGATAATCCATTCGACGTCGGCATGACCGGACTGCTCGGTTTCGCCTCCGGATACTATGCCATGATGAACTGCGAGACGTTGCTGATGCTCGGCACCGACTTCCCCTATCAGCAGTTTTTCCCGGAACAAGCCACGATCATCCAGATTGATATTCGAGGCGAGCAGATCGGCCGGCGGGCCAAAGTGGATGTGGGGCTGGTCGGCGATGTGAAGGCCACGCTCATGGCTCTTTCACCCAAGCTCAAGCAGAACAGTACCGATAGCCATCTGAAGGAGGCGTGCCAGCATTATCGAAAAGCGCGGAAAGGGCTTGATGAGCTGGCCTCGGGAGAGCCAGGGCGCAAGCCGATTCATCCACAATATGTGGCCAGGCTGCTCGACGAGGTTGCGGCGGAAGACGCCATTTTTTCCTGCGATGTCGGCACGCCGACGCTGTGGGCGGCGCGGTATCTCACGATGAACGGCAAGCGGAGATTACTGGGGTCTTTCACGCACGGGTCCATGGCCAATGCGCTGCCGCAAGCGATTGGAGCGCAGCTCAGCCATCCCGACCGCCAGGTGATTACGTTGTCCGGGGACGGCGGGCTGAGCATGCTCATGGGCGATCTGCTTTCTCTTCGGCAACTACAATTGCCGGTCAAGCTCGTGGTCTTCAGGAACGACTCACTCGGCTTCGTGGAACTTGAAATGAAGGCCGCGGGATTCCTGGATTTTGCCACGGAACTGCAGAATCCGGACTTTGCAAAGATGGCCGAAGCTGCCGGGCTCCTCGGCTTGACAGCAGAGGCGCCTGAGCAGATGCGTCCTATGCTGCAGCAGGCCCTTGCCCATAATGGCCCGGCCCTCGTTGAAGTGCTGGTGAATCGTCAAGAACTCGCCATGCCGCCGTCGATCGAGCTGAACCAGATGATCGGGTTCAGTCTCTATATGATCAAGGCCGTACTCAACGGCCGCGGCGACGAGGTTCTCGACCTGGCAAAAACCAACATGTTTCGCTGAGCACCGCAGCGGCCGGTGAGAAGGTATCCTTGGCCTCGGTTTGAGGGGGCCTTGCTGAACGCCTCCAGGGGCCAGAACACGATATCGAACGTGACGGTACTGGTAGATTCACGGAAGTCCCCCGTATCGCTCTGCTATGCGCCTCTCAGGGAACATGAGATCCCATGTATTGTATTAACCCAGCCTGCCCATGAGTCAGCCCACACAATCTGTGATTCGTACATGATCAAAAACCGGAATAGTGGTCCACTCGCCACTTGAGGTACGAGTCTGCTCCTCAAGTTATTTGTGGCCCAATATTCGGGTTTTGTATCATGGGCTTCCGGTCTGATGACGAAATAACAAGTCATGAGGAACCGGGGAGGGGTTTATTTCGGCAATCTGGTCGGAGCGCTTGGAACGGCGGTCTTGGTATGGCTGGCCAGCGTGCATATCATAAGTGACGGTATCGCTCGATTCGGTGGCCCTTGCACGCGGCATTCTCTGTAACGTGCTGGTCTGTCTGGCTGTCTGGTTATGCATGAGCGCGCGGGCGTTGCAGGCAAGGTCCTCGCAGTTCTCCTCTCCCTCAGCACCTGTGGGCTCGAATCCTCTCGTGCAATATCAATATGATGTATGTACTTCCGATCGGCATCGTGCCGGCAGACGGCGTTCCATTTCCACGTTCAGCTTCCGGCGCATTGAGCAATCTCGCGTTGGTGACGATTGGTCACATTCTTGGTGGGACCCTTCTGGTGGCATTGGTCTATTGGTTTGGGTATTTTTGCGCAGAAGGCGAGGAGTATATTCGGCACATGTTCGGTGACGGTTGTCTACTCAAAAGAAGGTGACATCTGGCAGTTGCAATGAACAGGGAAGAGCCGAAGAAGATCATGATGAGTGTAATCAAAATAGAGATCGGCAGGTGGGTCGGTCACTCGGCGATTCATCCGGCTTTGGTCGAGACCGCATACGGGCAACCCGGGACGGCCCAAACAAGTGGGTATTCGCGGACTATCACCTGTTGGCCTGCGAGGATGACTGGCAGCTTATCATAACGCACCGTGATGGCGTTGATTGTGCAGAGATCCATCGACTGTGCTGTCCCGACGTTTGTCAGTGATATTGCTGCAACTGCTTGATACAGGGTCTAGGGATACATTCGCGTTTGCACGTCCCAAGGTAGTTCTCGACATAGGCCTTGCCCCAGCGGTTGTCCGTTGCTCGAGCTGTTGTAGGTGTGGCAACTTTCTCGGTGGATCTCTGGATATTCTCGACGAAGCACGATTGGCGCGCCCCGCGCTCGCTCTCGGGCTGCTCTCCTCAGGTATCGGAGCCGACAGGCGCCACAATGGATTCGTGATCCATAGAGATAGAGCGTTTCCGCTCAAGACGCACGGTGCAAACACTGACAAAGTCCCTGACGTTGAATTGTGAACTGCGTAGTCTGTCGATGGTATGGTCTCTGATCCCTCTGTTTTTGACGGCTTCCTACCCGATTGCAACGGTTATCTGTGCCGCTTAAGGAAGGACTGAGACTTGCATTGTGTTCCGTCCATCATCAAGATAATGTACCGAGCAACTCCAAGGAATGTGAGGATCGAAGGCTGGTGCTCTGAGCTAAGGGGTGTGCATGTCACCACACGTGGCCATTGCAAACAGAATTATTCACATGGTGCGAGGCATTCCTGATTGTGGTTTGGAGGAGATAACGCACCGCTTGCCGGATCTTAGTTGGTCCGAGGTGTTTATCGAGGTTGATCGGTCGAGTTGGTCCGGCCGGCTGAGGCTGACTCGGAGTGCCGTGGGATTCACCTCTACACTCTACGCTCTGTAACCAAAGCAGCGAGCCACCACGAAGGGGCCTAAGCCTCGTGAGGTATCGGTCCTTGTCGAGCGGTGATCGCGAAACGTACATTGTGGAGGTTCTGGCCAGTAGTGCCATACTGATCAGTCGGTCCTCTCTTCTCCTCCTGGGAGAGGACACCTCCACTCTTTTAGATCCTGACAGCCGCAGGCTTGTCTCGCACCTGGCAAGAGGCGACGCATACAGCGAGAAGGCGAAAAAGCCTCGAGATCCAGGACTCTTCCCCGTGGCAAGGGTCCTGGATCTATGATGGGGCAAGGCGGTCGTCATTCCAGCTGCGATGGAATATCAGAGGGGTCGGAACGTATGAGGGATATCGAGGGGAGCTATCGGGCCTTGCTGGAGGTGACCAATGTTCTCAATTCGCAGCGGGACACGGACAGTCTTTGGCGCGCGATCACCGAGCAGATCAAGCAAGTGGTGCCCTGGGACCGGGCTGGCATCACGCTCTATAGTCCGGAGTCGGACTCCTTCCGGTTTTATGCGGTCGAAACGAGCATGTCCACGCGCGTGCTCCAGCGGGATGCGATCATCCCCAGAGTAGGCAGTGCGGTGGGTTGGGTATACGAGCACCGGCGCGTCCACGTGCGGCCGGATCTGAAGCGGGAGTGCCTGTTCCTGGAAGATGATTTCTATCTGCGGGAGGGGTTGGGGCGGATGATCAATTTGCCCTTGCTGGCCGGTGAGCAATGCGTGGGGACGTTGAACATCGGGAGCGTGCAGGCGGGTGAGCCGGATGCGGAAGATCTGGAGTTTTTAGGACAAGTCGCTGCGCAGATTGCGTTCGCGATCGATCATGTACAGGCCTATGAGCAGATCAATCGGCTGCGTGAGAAACTGGCTCGGGAAAACGAATACCTCGTTGAAGAAATTAAGCTCACCCACAATTTCGGTGCGATGGTGGGGAAGAGTCCGGAGCTGCAACGGGTATTGACGCTCGCGCAGGCCGTCGGGCCGACATCGACCGCTGTTTTGATTACCGGCGAGACAGGAACCGGCAAAGAGCTGCTGGCGCGGGCGATTCACGAGTTGAGCCCGCGACGCCAGAAAGCCTTCATCCGGATCAATTGTGCCGCGCTGCCGATGGGGCTCGTCGAAAGCGAACTATTCGGTCACGAGCGTGGGGCGTTTACCGGGGCGGACCAGCGTCGACTCGGGCGGTTTGAACTGGCGAACGGGGGGACGCTCTTTCTGGATGAGATCGGCGAGATGCCGCTGGAGGCCCAGGCCAAGCTCTTACGAGTACTGGAAGATGGGCAAGTTGATCGAGTGGGAAGTGCCCAGTCGATTCCTGTCGACGTTCGCATTATCGCGGCGACCAATGCCGATCTGGTTGTAGCCATCAGCACCGGCCGGTTCAGGCCCGACTTGTTTTATCGCCTGCATGTGTTCCCGATCGTGATCCCGCCCCTTCGGGACCGTCCGAAGGATATTCCGATACTCGCCCATCATTTTTTGGAGATGTTTCGCGTGAAGCTGAAGCGTCCGCGCCTCGATTTCAGCGTGCAATCGATGGATCGACTCGTTCGATACCCCTGGCCGGGCAACGTCCGAGAACTCCAGAATGTGATCGAGCGGACGGTGATTCTTGCCCGGTCGTCGACGGTTGAGATCGATGAGCAGTTTCTCACGCCACCGAGCCCGTTGGCGGAGGCAGAGGCGACGGACAACCTCCAAGAGCTGGAGCGGCAGCACATCCTTCAGATGCTCGAACGCACACAGTGGCGGATCTATGGACCGAACGGCGCCGCTGCTCAGCTGGGCCTCAATCCGAGCACCCTGCGCAGCAGACTGAAACGCCTTGACTTGAAACGTCCGGCACATTTCTCATCCATATAAAATCGCTCCACCGCGACCCTCCACGGTAAACCGCGAATAATCGTGGCCGCTCACGGCCTTGTCCGATGGCTTCCGCATGGGTTGATTTACCCGACTCGCCTTGTAATTTCAACATCCTCTGCAGGGGATCTCCGTCGAAATGCGTAGCGGCATTGTAGTTGCTGTGCTTCACGGTGCGGTCCTCGGTCGGAGAACGACAGATCAGGGGACAGAGGAAATAAGGGAATGGAAATTATCATCTTACGAGGGGGAATGCGTATGACGACGAGGGGCGAGCGTGACAGGTCAAGGCAACAGCGTCGAATGATCGGGCCCGCGCTTGGTATCGTGCTGGGGATGATGGTCGCAGATCTCATCGTCGCCCCGAGCCAGGCCTGGGCTGCTGCTCCAATCCATGATCATCTCCCTGGAACGCAGGGAAGTCCAGGATGGGCCGAGCAGCTGAAGGGCCAGACCGTCGTCGAAGATGTGATGGAGGGACATGCCGAACGAACCGCCATGATGGAGCGTCAGCATCAGCGCGTCATGGAGCAAATGCAGAGAGATGCGACAGTCCAGCGGACGGGTGGGTCGTTTAATGATGTGAACATGATGCACCAGTATGGGGCAGGCGGGCAGGACGTGCTGCTCATGTCGCAGCCGGGAGGCGACCCGGTGTCGACTGTGGGCGGGCGTTGTCCTGCGAGCGCGCCGGTGAAGCGGTACGACGTGTCTGCCATCAACGTAGAAATTTCGCTGAACCGTTGGCTCGATTTCTATCCCGGCTATATGTATGTGTTGACCGAGAATCTCGTGAAGGTACGGGAAGAAGAAACCAAGAATCGAGAGGCTCGAGAGAAGGACGGGTACGACCCTGGCGCGGTCGCAAATGGGCTGCAGAATCAATGGATTCAACCGCTGGCCATTCGTGGAAACCAGGGAGATTGTCTCAAGATCGCGTTGCAGAACCAGTTGGACGGGGGCGAGGAGGTCAGCCTGAATATTCATGGCTCCAGCATGGTGATTGCCGCGACCGGCCAGCCGGCCACCACCACAAATCCCGATGCGATTGTGGCGAAGGGCAAGCAGGTAGAAATGGAATGGTATATCCACCCGAGCACGCAGGAAGGGGGACGGCAGTTTCACAGCTACAGCAACGATCGCGAGCTGACGGTGATGGGCTTATTCGGGACGTTCGTGGTGGAGCCCAGGGGGTCAGAGTACCTCGACCCGCTGGGAAGCGGGGAGTCGGCTCCGATGCAGAGCGGGTGGCAGGCTATCATCAAGAATGGGACGGGACCGGACTTTCGCGAGTTCGTGATCATGTATCACGAAGTGGGAGATGAGGCCTTCAGGCCCTTGAATAAAAAGGGCGACTTTCTTCCGCAACGCGATCCGTTGACCGACGTGTACCGCCCTGTCGCCCGTGCGTTGAATTACAGGAGCGAGCCGTTCGGCCTGGATAATATGCAGGCGCAGCATGAATACTTCGGCTTCGAAGACGAGTCGCAGTCCTATAGCGCCTACACGTTCGGCGATCCGGCGACCACGGTGCCGCGAAGCTATCTGGGCGATCCGGCCAAGTTCCGGCTGGTCCATGGCGGATCCGAAGTATTCCATTCCCATCATCCGCACGGCGGGTCTATCCGGTGGCCGCGCAGCCCTCGCGCCATCGACGAAATGCCGATGTGGCACGCGGCGAAAAACGGGCCGGTGAAGTACCCGGTCATTCGTGCGAAATCGGATCGTGTCGACGTGGAAGTGATCGGTCCTTCCGAGACCATGGATTTGGAAACCGAGTGCGGGTCCGGCTTGTGCCAGCAGCTCGCAGGGGACTTCCTCTTTCATTGCCATGTGGCCCATCATTACATCGCCGGGATGTGGGGCTACTGGCGGGTCTATAACACGCTGCAGCAAGAGGACTTCCATAACGACGTCATGCCGGACTTGCGAGAGCTGCCGGACCGCAAAGGCCGTATCCAAGCCGGTGTGAGCTCCGATCAATTAGTCGGCCGGACGGTCGACTGGTTCGGGAAACCATTCGTGATTGTCGACAAGGGCAAGACGGACTGGAAGGCGATCCCTCCACGCGTGACCGTGAAGGACTGGACTGCGATGCAACTCCCGCCGCAAGGCCAACCCGGTCACACGGATGACGAACGCATGCAAACGCGCGCCTATGATGCGACCGTGCTGGATTGGACCTGGCAGGGTGCCCGCGCGATGAGCGAGCGTGAGAATACGGTGGAGAATCCGCGGTATCAATCTCGGACGCCTGGTGAGCGCCAGCCGATCCTCTTCGAGACGGCGACAGGGAAAGTTGCGTGGCCGCATCTCCGTCCGCATTTCGGCCGCCGGCCGCCGTTCTCCCAGAACCACAATCCATCGCCTTGGTTGGAGATGATCCATCTTGACGAAGACGGCGAACCCAGTTCGTACCCGGCAAAGCCTGGCGAGAACGGCCGTTGGAGTCTCTGTCCTGAAAACGCCGGCCGAAAATCCTTCAACGTGCATTTTATTCAGACGCCGATGACCCTGGCCCACAAACAGGGCGATGAGCCTGCGATCGTCGACCATGGCGGATTGATCTACGTGTTGCATGAGGAAGAGGCAGCTGTCAGGAAGAGCGACCAGAAGTATCCGCTCGTGGTCCGCGCCAACATCTACGATTGCGTGGATTGGATGCTGACCAGCGAGTGGGAGGACGACGATCTCACGAATTTTCACGCCTCCAAGGTCAATACCCACTGGCATTTCCTGCAATTCGACAATCAGTCGTCGGATGGAGTCATTACCGGATTTTCCTACGAGCAATCCGTGCGGCCGTTCACCATGTTGGAAAAAAAGGTCAATAAGGGGCTGCCGCTGCCGATGAATACGATCTTTGCCAAATCGGCGAAGAAGGGCGATCGCACGATGACCTTGAGGAATGCCGGGCAGTATCACCCCAACGTGGAACTATTGATCGGAGCGGACAATGTCGGCGGAAATGAGATCGGACGGGTCAAGTCGATTAAAGGCAACACGATCACGCTCTATCGGCCGCTTGTCCACGACCACCCTAAGAATGACATCGTGACCGTGGAATTCGTGCGGCAACGATTTTGGGTGGACGCGGACGTCGGAACCGTATTCTGGCACGATCATGCGCTCGGGCGCGTGACCTGGGGACATGGGGGGTTCGGAACCTTCATCGCAGAACCGGTGGGCTCCACCTATCATGACCCGAAGACCGGCAAAGAAATTCGAAGCGGTCCGATCGCCGACATCAGGACGGTCGAGCCGGTCGGGTATGGAGTGAACGGAAGCTTCCGTGAGTTGATGGTCCAGGTTCATGACAGCGTGCCGCATACCGTCAACATCGTGACCGAAGGGAATCCGCCGGGGCAGCCGGTCGAGGTGGCCCTGGAAGCAGGCAAGACGATCTCCTTCCCCATGCCGGAGGTCATTCCCATGACACCGATGCCGTTCTTGAACGGGGGGAGCCACACCACCGGGAGCGGCCTCAATTTCAGGGCCGAACCGATCGCGGGACGGCTTAAATCCAACGGGGACGCTTCCAAGATCTTCAGCAGTCTGACGCATGGAGACCCCTATACGCCGATGCTTCGGGCCTACGTCGGCGACACGATGGTGTTTCGGCTCCTCCAGACCATGGCAAACGAGACGATGGTCTGGACCCTCTCGGGGCATACATTCTTGACCGAACGGTATGCGGGCGATGCCAATCGGAAGAATTCGATCCATGTCGGAATCGCCGAGCGGTACGACTTGGTCGTTCCGCAGGCGGGTGGGCCCCGGCTCCAATCGGGTGACTACATCCACTTCAACGGGCGCTCCTCCAAATTTTCAGAGGGAGCGTGGGGTATCCTGCGGGTGCTGGACAAGGAGCAGGCGGATCTGCAGAAGCTGCCGGCCGGTTACTCGAGACGAAATCAGATACCGGCAGCGGGACCGGTGTGCCCCGCAGATGCGCCGGTGAAGACATTCAACGTGGTGGCGATCGATTATCCGGCGATGACCTTTCATCCGAAGGCCCCTGAATCGGTCGAGGTGGACTTCGAGCGGAAAATCCAGCTCAGCAATCCCGATGCGAAGATTTATGTCCTGGAGGACGAGGTCTCCAAGG
Organism: Nitrospiraceae bacterium; assembly: GCA_039916745.1. Lineage (GTDB taxonomy): Bacteria > Nitrospirota > Nitrospiria > Nitrospirales > Nitrospiraceae > Palsa-1315. The sequence continues at coordinate 1,599 of JBDSKU010000307.1, read as the reverse complement.
TTGCGGCGGGCTTCCAGCCCATGCCGCTGACTCTTCGTGGAAACGTGGGGGACTGTCTCAAGATTAATTTGAAGAACCACATGAAACAAAGCCGAGCCTCCTTTTCGGCAATTTCCCTCGCCTTCGATCCGAAGGACTCGTTGGGTGCCAACGTCGGCAACAACCAAGAGGACCAGACGATCGCTCCTGGCGGGAGCCGCACCTACACCTATTATGCCGATCCCTTCCTGGGCGAGATCGCTTCGCTGGTGTGGGATTGGGGGAACGTGATGACGAATCCGCGCAATGGTTTGTTCGGCGCGGTCATCATCGGTCCGAAGGGCGCCCACTATCGGGATCCGAAAACGGGCGCCGACCTTTCGTCCAAGAATAGCTGGTCGGCGGATGTCATCATCGATAGAACGATCCCGGGGAACGAGGCGCGGGCGAATTACCGCGACGTCGCACTGTTCTTTCAGGACGAAGACAATATCATCGGAACCAGTTTCATGCCGTACGTCCAGAATGTGGCGGGACTGACAGGAGTGAACTACCGGTCGGAGCCATATAAGTATCGGGAGGCGATGGGCTGCACATTGGGAAAAATTTTCCAACCTTGCAGGCCTGATCAGCCCGAAGATCCGGTGACGCCGCTGATCGAGGCCCATGCCGGCGATCCGGTGCGCATCCACGTGTTCGGCGCAAACAACGAACAGAACCAAATGTTCAGTGTCGAGCAACATGAGTGGCCGATCGAGCCGTTCATGCGTGGGGCCGATCGCATCAGCGTGGTCGAGTTCGCAGGCTCTGAAACCATCGATGCCTTTATTCCTGCGGTAGGTGGTCCGTATCGGATGGCAGGTGACTACGTGTGGGGCAATCAGCGCCTGCCCTATTCGCAATCAGGCCAGTGGGGGTATTTGCGGGTCATGCCCGCAGGCGATCAGCGGATTCTGCCGCTGGCGGGGTCAGCACTCGAGCGCAAGCAAGCTGCAGCTGTGTCGTCCATCCAGGGTCTCACAGCTGTCTCTGATTTGAAGTAGTCCGGTTATCCGGCTTGTAAGCGCGCATAAAGCGGGGAGGCTGTAACAGGCTTCCCCGCTTTTTCGTTCTCTACTCGGCTCGCGGTTTCGCATTGAAACGTCGTGGCTCTCCTTTCGGTCTGACCGTGAGATCTTATGAATTCCATGACTGAATTCGCGATATCTCACGATCAGACTCTTCCCGTGCAATCTCGCGTAGCCCGTGCATCGTTCAACGTTAGCTGATTTTTCAAGATGATTCGTCCGATGCCCCGGTGGGATCGGCAGATCGGCGAAGGGTACGGCAGTTGCTTAGGCATCACTTGTTACGTTGCGTAGACGTTTGCATGCCAGCCGGAATTCATGGCTGACCACATGGAGGGGAGGTGAGATTGAGGCGCGAAAGGCCGGCCTATGGTGAGGGCAGATTTCATCGCATTTATTTCGATTTTAGGAGGAGGTGGTGTCCATGTTTTTGTCACGTCGGCAGTTTTTAAAAGTCTCCGTGGGGACGGTCGCCGCCGTCGCGGTGGCGGACAAGGTCCTGGCCTTGACGGCGCTCCAGCCGGTCACCGAAGTCGGGAACCCGTTGGGCGAG
>JBDSKU010000306.1:0-14168 GCA_039916745.1 Nitrospiraceae bacterium | reverse complement strand
CTTAGCCAGATGCACACGGATCTCTTTCGCCTTGGCATGCCGCACGACGTTGGTGAGCGCCTCTTGGCAGATGCGAAAGGCAGCCGTGGTCCGGGCTGAATCCAGCGGGATATCCTCTTCACTGGAGTCAATGAAGCATCGAATTCCACTCCGTCGTTCAAAATCACGGCACTGCCATTCGATAGCCGCCACCAATCCGAGATCATCGAGCACCCCGGGCCTCAGTTCCGCGACCAGACCCTGAACTGCCGCAATGGTCGTATCCACCTGCTCGATCATCGACAGAACCTTCTCCTCCAGTTTGGAACGAGAGGCGTCGTTCATGATGGGCTGCAGGCGGGAAAGGTCCATTTTCAAACAGGTCAGTCTCACTCCCAGCTCATCATGCAATTCCCGAGCGATCCTGGTCCGCTCGTCCTCCCGCACGACTTCCAGCCGCCGCGAGAGCATGCGCACTTGGCCCAACGTCCGTTGCAACTCTTCCTCTGCCCGTTTACGCTCCGTGATGTCGAATGCGAAACCGGTCATACGTAACGCCGCCCCTTTGTTATCGCAGATCGTCCGGCCGATCGCCACGAGCCATCGCAGCCCGCGTTCCGGGTGGTTGACGCGGAAATCGTGGTTGAGGTCTGAACATTGCTTCACTGCTTCGCGAACTGCGAGGTCCGCACGTTGCCGATCCTCCTCATACACTGATGCAAGCCAATTTTCGTATGACGGAATGGTCGCAGGGGATACACCGTACAAATGATAAAGTTGTTTCGACCAGGTAACTTTATTCGACCCGATGTCCCAATCCCACAGACCGGCTTCAGCACCGCTTTGTGCTAATTCCAAATACTCCAAGCTTCTTCGCAGTTCATCCTCTACCCGTTTACGCTCGGTAATATCACGGATGATGGCAAAGAGACCTATGATTTTCCCAGTCGCGTCTTTAAGAGTAGACCACGCGAGTGAGACCGGGACGATACGTCCGTTTTTCCTCACCCGCTCCGTTTCATAATCCTGAATCAGTTCTCCTCGAAGGATACGCTCGACGACGCGCTCCACTTTGCCGCACAGGTGGGATGGCTCGAGTATATCCGCAGGTTTACCCAAGATCTCCTCGCTGGAATAGCCGAACAGTTTCTCTGCCGCCGGGTTCCAAAAACTGATCCGACCTTCGGTAAGGCTCATGATGGCGTCGTTCGAAGACTCAATCATTGCCGCTAAACGCCGCCGCTCCTCCTCTGCCCGTCTACGGTCAGTGATGTCTTCAATGGTGCCTTCGTAATAGAGGATCTCTCCCTGTTCGCTCCGCACCGCTCGCACAGACTCTGAAATCCATATCGCGCTGCCGTCTTTCCGGTACACCTCATATTCAAATCCACGGACGACGCCTCGCAATTCCAGTAGCTGCGTTAACGCGACGCGGCAATCGGGGTCGACGTAGATTTGGTGCGCAATGTCCGTCACGCTCCTCATCAACTCCCCGGGCGATTCGTAGCCATACATGCGTGCGAGCGCGGGATTGACGCTCAGGTAGCGGCCGCTCGGCGTCGACTGAAAGATACCCTCCACGGCGTTGTCAAAAATGCTGCGGTATTTCTCTTCGGCCTGCCGTAGCGCCTCCTCCATCACCTTCCGCTCAGTGATGTCGGTGGTAATGCCGCACAGGGCATAGAGTTTTCCGTCTCCACCGTAGAGCGGAAATTTGGAGACAATACTCGTATGAAGACCGTCATCCTGCAGGGAGACCTCTTCAAACTCGAGTGGAACTCCTGCCTGGAGCACCTTGAGGTCATTGGCACGAAACGCGTCTGCCTGCTCTGCCGGGAAAAGGTCATTGTCCGTTTTTCCCGCCATGGCCTCACGGCTGATATGGAACGCTCGTTCGTACTGGCGATTGATATGCAGATAGCGACCTTGCGGGTCCTTCAAAAAGACCAGGTTGGGGCTGTTATCAAGAATGGCCCGGAGCCGCGCTTCACTTTCGCAGAGTTCTTCCTCTGCCCGCTTGCGTTCAGTGGCGTAGCGCAGGGAACGCGTCAACAGAGGGCCGGTCACCTGCCCTTTGACCAGATAGTCCTGCGCACCGGCCTGGATTAACCGCACCCCCAGCGCTTCATCCTCGATGCCGGTCAGGACGACGATCGCCACGTCCTTCGCGGCCTCATGCAATCGGACCAGCGTGTCCAGCCCTTGGCTATCGGGGAGCGACAGATCCAGCAGCACCGCATCAAACCGTGCTTCAGCCAGGCGCTCAAGCCCTATTGAAAGCCGGCCCGCCTGCGTGATTTGAAATCGGCAGACGCTACCTTCTTTCAAATATTCCTGCAGCAGCCTGATATCGCCGGGGTTATCTTCAACAAGTAGGATTCGCATAGGTATGACTCACACAGCAGTGCCCTTCCCATTCTTCGGCAGCACCACAATCCCAAGCCAGAAGTCCTCGATCGATTTCACCACCGTGATGAACTGCTCCAGATCCACCGGCTTGGTAATGTAGCAATTGGCGTAGAGGTTGTAGCTTTTCAACACGTCTTGTTCGTCCTGCGAGGTCGTAAGAATGACCACCGGGATGCGTTTCAGATTGTCGTCGGTCTTGATTTCAGCCAGCACCTCGCGACCATCTTTTTTGGGAAGGTTGAGGTCGAGCAGGATGAGATCCGGGCGCGCAGCATGTGCATACGGCCCTTGCCGACGCAGCAACGACAAGGCTTCCATGCCGTCTTTGACAACCGTGAGCTTGTTGATCACCTTGGCCTCTTTGAGGGCCTCAATCGTCAGTCGGACATCACCGGGATTGTCTTCTACTAAGAGAATCTCCACTGGCCTGACAGTCTTGAACGTGTGCATGCGGTCCTGTCTCCTTGCGTGAAAATTATACGTGACACATGAGCCCTACGGATCGATTGTAGCATCACGCATCATGTCGGCTCTGGCCGACTATCGGCAGGGTGAAATGAACGGCTGCCCCCTGACCCGTCTGGGATGTTACCCAGATCCGTCCGCCATGGCGCTCAACAATCTTCTTGCATATCGCCAGGCCGATGCCAGTGCCTGGATATTCTTCTCTGTTGTGCAGGCGCTGAAAAATGACAAAGATACGCTCGGCATACTGGGGGTCCACCCCGATGCCATTGTCGCGAACCGAGAATAGCCATTCGCCGGTCCGCCGCTCAGCCGACACATACACTTGTGGTGGCTCCCCGCTGCGAAACTTGATGGCATTGCTGATCAGGTTCTGAAAGAGCTGCCCCAGTTGTCTCCCGTCTGCCATCACTGTGGGGAGCGGGTCGTGGGTCACCACCGCCCGGCTCTCCTCGACCGCGACCCGTAAATTGCCCAGCACCTCCTCCAGAAGCCCATTGCAGTCCACCCGTTCAAACACTTTGCCCTGCGAGGTCACGCGCGAGTACGCCAAGAGGTCATTGATCAGCCGTTGCATGCGGTTGGCCCCATCCACGGCGTACCCGATGAACTCCTCGGCATCGGAATCCAGTTTGCCTTTGTAGCGCCTCGCCAAGAGCTGCGTGTAACTGGCGACCATCCGCAGCGGCTCCTGTAAGTCGTGTGAGGCAACATAGGCAAACTGCTGCAGATCGGCATTGGAGCGCGCCAGCTCAGCAAGAAACTCCTCCAAGGTTTTCCGCGACAAAACCAGATCACGGTGCTCTCGAACCAGCCTCCACGACGCCCATATCGCAAAGCCGACCACCGGGGCCACAACCAGAAGCCCCACCCCGCCGACTGTCCTGATAAACTGGTTGATCGGAGCATAGGCACGCTCACGGTCCAACCGAACCAACACGGTCCAGTCGAGTCCAGGAAAGTTACTGTAGCCTCTTGTGGCAGCGTAGCCGGTCACCACAGGAATCTGCCGGCGCTGGTGCAGTTCTTCCACAAAGCCAGGCTTGTCACGCTCCTCGGCTGCTCTTCTTGCAGAAGGCAGCTCCATCTTCGACAGATTGCTGTCCATTCCCTTCACTTGGTCCTTCTCGATGATGACCATTCCTCGACGATCCAGCAGCAACCAATCGTGAGCTTCTCCGTATTGCAGCTTCCCTTCCTGCTCAAGAATGGTCCGTAGATTCTCAAGCGGGACCCGGCTCGTCACCACTCCGCGAAAGTCTCCCTGTGGCCCATAGATCGGAGCCGAGAACCCCACCGCCATGATCCCCTCTGACTCTGGTGAAAGCTGAGCCCCCTCCAGATGTACCTGCCCTGTCTCTCTCACCAACTTAAACCAGTCTGGCTGACTGAAACCCAGACCACCCTCTGCCGAACCCGCTGTCGTCCTACCTATATCTGGCCTGGCAAACAAGTCGGTCGCCGCAACGATTCGACCGGTCGCATCGGTCACTGCTATCCAGGAGTAATACCGGTACAACTTCTTATATTGCAGTAACCTCTGCGTCTTCTCATTCGGGTTGCCCTCTAATAGCACTCTGTCATTCGCAAACAACTGGATATCACCGAACCGCTCAAACAAGACACGATCAAGCGTATCCGCGGCCCGGGCGGCCGTTCTCGCGAGGTCTGCGCCCCTCTCCTGGACCAGCACAGCTCTCAACGAAGCCAACGAATAGAGTCCCACCCCCACTGCGATCGCAAAAGACAGGAGCAACGCCAGGGGAAGGAAGATTCCCGACCACCAGGGTCTGTCGGGCGCCAATCGTGCCTGAAGAGTCAAATTTCCTACTTTCTCTGTCTCTATTTAAAATGTAGCCCTGCTCCCTGAGATCGTCGACATCAGACCTTTAGAGGGAGCAGTGAGAGATTTCCCGCGGCAAGCACCCGGCAAAAACGAGGATAGGTGCCACGGTCGGAACGTGTTTCGAGGAAGGGTGGATTCAAAGAGAATCCGGGTGGAACACAACAACAGATGTGCTGATGGGTCACGCGCAACATCCGCATGCCAGTTCTCAGCTAAGAAAAATGTACCGTACCAGAATGCGACGAAGCGATTCGAGGATAGCAGGCTTCAACATTCGAGACAATAGGAAGCGTATCGGGCCGACGATCAGAATCCAACAAACACCCTACCGTTCCCAGCAAGCGCCATATATGAGGAAGGCGAGGGGCAAGGGGCTCGGAGAGCTGATGGCAATCAGAGATGCCGTGGCCGTGCGTTCCGCGCGCATAAAATCTAATGGTCCTTCCGAACTCGCTCGCTTCTCTTCTTCGGGGGACTGCCTGGTTGGTGTCCTATTGCGCGCGTCCAACGAAATATAAATGATCCTTCCAAGCTTGCTCGCTTTTCTCCTCAAGGGGGCGGCCTGGTTTGGTTCCCAACTGCGCGCGTCGAACGAGGCCCTTCTGAGGGCGCGCGTTCTGCGAGCAAAGGGAACCAACCAGGTCGCCCCCTCTACGTCTCCATCATTTCCAATCGCGCATCGAACTCTTGACCGCAGGCCAGACAACGGATGCAATCCGACTCGACCGTCAACTCGTCCGCCCGGATCCCCATGCCTCCACAATTGAGGCACCGAGCGAGGTGGACCTTCTGATCGTCCACGGTTTCGTATTGCGTGCCGCGAAGACAGTAGACCGGCTTCCCATCGAGCAGCCATGGATTCCCCGCGTTGTCGAGCACCGGCAACGTCAGATAATGATGGTTCACATAGTCTTCGAGTTCATGCCGGTTGGCGAACCCGTCCTTAATCAGCTTTCCCCCCACCACCTCGTAGAGCCGATTCTCTTTCACGATTGCCTTAGTTGGACCCATGTCACACCTCCCTGCTTTCGTGGATGAAAACTCTTGCGGCCGATTAGACGACTCCCGAATAGTATCGGAGAATGTTGCTGACCGAGATTACGCCGATGATCGCTCCATCCTGGGTGACAGCCAGATGTCGCGTGGCCTGGTCCTTCATCAACCGTACCGCATCAAGAATAGACTTCTCGCCATCGATCGCCACCAGCGGATTTCGCATACAGGATTTGACGAGGGTCGTATTGGGATCTAGCCCCCTGGCGACCACCTCGCGGGCCAGGATTGAGTCGGTGATGAAGCCCACGTAGGATTGGCGATCCGTCACGAGGAGCGAGCCCAGCTTCCATTGCTGCATCAGCTGCCCCGCGTCGCACAGGCTGGCATCTTGCGACACATTCCTGATCTCAAAGGACATGTGTTCGGCCACCTGGGGGCCGGTGAGCATCTGTCGACTCGTCTTGTGTTTCTTGGGTTCGTCGGACCGGCGCGCCTCCAGCTCGGAGATACAGGTTTCCAAGACCCGGTTCCGCTGCAAGAGACTTTGGCGCAGGCTGTCCATGCCCGTGCCTTCCGGCGCCTCATCCGTCATATTCACCAATCCACCAGCCTCGCCCACCTCTGCATATTCGTAGGCCTCCAACGACTCGGAGGTCTCCCCCAGCAGATCGGCAATCAACCGCTCTGTCTCCAGATCGAATTCATCCAGGCTGCGTGTCGGTGTGCCTCTCCCCAGATAGGGAGCGAAATCGGCGAGCTGCTTGCGCAATCGCTCGATACTGCGGTCAAGAGAGACCCGTGGCTTTTTGGGAGTGGTGCGCGTCCGGTCCATGGCACCTCCTTATAATGATGATACTGGCGAGAATGGCCGATCTTACCCCGCTGGATTAGCGAGGGCAAGCGGCCTGCATCATAAAATGGGCATTTCGTGAGGAGAGAACCGCGCAGCCGTGGAAGAATTTCAAAAGGAGAGGTAATGACAGGGGCCGAATGTCCGTCGGCATCCTACGAGATACAGATGTCCCAGGGCCTCCACCTGAACGGGTTTGCTCCATCGGACCTCAAACACGTTCACCGTCTTGCCCCATCCAAAGCGGGAGGTATGGACTTCGATCGATTGTTTGCTCTGAGGAGCCTTGCCCATGACCAGAAGGATTCCCTCCGTGCTCCGGTTCAATGCGAAGGCCTCTCCCTGCTCGATGACGACGGACTGGGTATCATCGGCCTCGAGGACCTCATAGGTACACATCGACCGATATTCGACTCGCGCCTCACCACGGCGAGCCGGAGGAGTGATCGCCGCCGACAGCGCGGCAGAGGCCTGCTGGAGATCGATTTCTCCGATGTGCTGCTCCTGCGCGATGATCGCCGAACTGAGAGAATGCCTTGCATCGAGAGTCTGCGTTGCCATATTCAGGCCTCCAGTCTTGTTGAGTGGGGTGGATGTCCTCTGAGTCTTGAAGAGAGAGCAAGCACCGTACCGCAACAGTAGGGAGAGCCGACCGCCTGAGTGCACGGCATTTCGATAGATTCTCCCTGTTTCTGAGTGGAGAGGCCAATCCCTGCGAAGGAATGCGAATGCACCATTCGGGATCGAAATTGCGCTATCTCATCGATTTCATAGAGGTCTTCCTGCTGTAGTCAGCGCCCTACAACCTTGAGGGAATTCCTTCACCGTAGGATTCGTGCTCGCGAAAGGGGGGACAATGGGCAGGCCAGCCAGTCAGATTTGGAGGAATCGCTAGCCGGAAGGTATGGCGTGGAGCGCCATGAATCTCTTGAGTTGCAAGGCACCCGTGAACGTCAGATGCATGAATTCCAATCCAAATGTCTGTTCCTTCGCCCATCGAACCGTGGCACGCTCAACGGCGACAGGTGCGAGCTGTTTGGGTAACTGCAACGTCACCATCACCTGATCGCCCGGTTTGATGGAGGCTTCGCTCGACACGCGAGCCCCCTTCATCGACACGTCGTAGACCACACCGATACCAAGGCTGTCCTTGCTGAACCAGCGTGAAACGCCCTTTCGGGCGAGTGAACAGGTAAAGGGGACCGGGATGCGGAGCCTGGCATGCTCGCGAAAATTGATGAACTTGTCTTTCCCTACACTGTCGTGTCCCATACGTTTCCTCCCCTTTCTTGGCACACTGTACACAAGGTCCCATTGATCGAGAAACGATTTGTGGATTTCCAGACGATCTACACGATACGTCATGAAAAAGACCCGGCGCCGTCCGTGAAGACGCATAGAGATGCGGCCGGAGGCAACGTCACAAACACGGGAATACCGGAAGGGGCCTTCGCTGAAATATTGTGTGGGTTTCCGCCGGACCGAGCAAGACGCAGATGGCTGCGGAAAACTTGCCACAGCAGGAGGGCCACCATCGGACAGGCCCCGGGATGACGGATCCGAATTTAGCCGCTTGGATGAACCGCGCGCCAAACGCCAGGGACGCCCCCCAACAGGGACGTGGACCCGCCTTCACTGTGAAGATCGTCCCCTTGTCGGAGGACGAGTCAGCGGAGAAAAAGAAACCAGAGATACAACGAACTCATAAGGATCGACCCCACCATGACAGGAAATCCAAACTTGAAAAACTGCCAGAATGAAATGGGATAGCCGGCTTTACGCGCCATATCCACAATCACGACGTTCGCGCTGGCGCCGATGATCGTACCATTCCCTCCCAGACAGGCTCCGAGTGCCAGCGCCCACCAGAGCGGAACGATGTCCGGCTGATGCACCAAGGTGGCATAATCTGAAATCTCAGGGTGCAGCGACCGGGCGAGATCCACGATCAACGGATTCATCGCCGCGACATAGGGAATGTTATCTATGGCGGCGGAGAGGAAGGCCGATCCCCACAACACCGCCATCGTGGATCCGGCAAGATTCCCTTGCGTCACCGCCACCAACTGATCGGCCAGGTAGCGGATCACGCCAACCTTGACCAAACCACCGACCAATATAAACAACCCAATAAAGAAGAAGATGGTTTTCCATTCGACATCGGTGAGGTATGACAATTCCTCGACATCCTCCGGTTTCCGCCTCGCATGACCGAGCAACATGAACAGGCTCGCGCCGAGCAGAGCGATCGTGGCCGGTTCAAGATGAATGAGCGAATGCAGACAGAACCCCGCATTGACGATCCCCAGCAGCCAGAGACAGCGGTTCATAAACGGCCGATCCGGCACGGCCTCCCGTGAATTCAATGCCAACACCGCCGTTCGCAGATGCGGCGACACCGTCATGTTGCGCCCGTAGATAACCCACAGCGCCGCCACGAACACAGCCATGATCAACAAGGAGATGGGACCCAAGACCATGAGAAAGTCGAGATAGCCCATTTCAGCCTTGCTGGCGATCATAATATTGGGCGGATCGCCGACCAGCGTCGCGGTCCCGCCTATATTCGACGCGAGCGCCTCCGTCACCAGAAATACAATAGGATTGAGTTCCAATCGCTTGGTGATGGCCAACGTGACAGGCGCCATCAGCAGCACGGTGGTCACGTTATCCAGCATGGCCGAGAGCCCGGCCGTCAACAGCGCCAGCAACACCAAGAGACGAAACGGCTTCGCATCGGCCTGCTGTGCCGCCCAGATAGCCAAGACCTCGAAGAGACCGGTCTCCCGGACAATGTTCACGATCACCATCATCCCGATCAACAGAAACACGACGTTATAGTCCACCCCAAACTCATGGGAATAGAACGCCTCGTCTTGGGACATCACGCCCAGCCCGATCATCAGCGCCGCCCCGAACAACGCCACAATCGTTTTATGGATCCGCTCGGTGATGATGACCAGGTAGCACAGGCCGAAGATCAGCAAGGCCAGAGACACAGAAGACATGCAATACCTCTTGCGCCGAAAGGATGACGAGGGTTCAGAATCGTGCACGCATTATCAAGAGACCGCTGCTGCAATGCAACGAGAGTCGACAGTCGAATAGGCCGTGAATCATAGAGAGGGGGAGGTCGATCTCGCGGTGTTACAGATCTCGGCAACAAGCTTGGTTGTGAAAGCCCATAACAACAGTGCACCCCTTCCTGCTCTCTGAGCAAGGAGCCGGGCAGCGGTAACGTGGCCGCCTCACCGATAGACAGGGCGAACTGCTTCGCTTACTTGGCGCAGCAACTGGACGAGCCGGACGCGCCCTCGGAGGGAAGGAGACGGTCGAGCAGGAAGTAGACCGGACAAAATCCTGTGAAGCCGCTCTGCATCAGCGTGACACCGATCACCGCCGACAGAATCAGCCATTGAGCGCTGCCATAATGTCCCAGTGCGACTCCTGCCGTGACCACAAACCCCACGATCGCATCGTGGATGCGTCTCTTCTGGTTCATGCTTGGCCTCCTCGGTGGATAATATTCCAGCATGTCTTCGAACGATACCTGGCCGCTCAGGCTAGACCTGGCGCAGAAACCTATCACGATTGCAGGGGGCACAGACCGACGCGCTCGGACGAGATGCGTCGTGTCCCATAACAGGTCCTTGCTGCAATCCGCTAGGCATCCTGTGCCGGTTATGCTACAAAAACGTCGAAAGATTGTCGGCTCGCTCGAAGATGGTTCACATGACGATGCGACAGCGTTCCACATCCTTCGCGCGATTCACCCTGGCCGGAGCCTTCTGCAGCCTGGCCGTGACCGGCTGCCTCTCTCCTATCACGCTGAATCGCGCCGTGACGACCTATGACCAGGCGGTCACGGATGCCGTCTCCAAACAACTGCTCATCAATATCGCCCGCGCCCATCAACATCAACCGATTCATTTCACCGGCGTTTCGAATATCGCCGCAACGTTCGATTTCCGTGTCAGCGCCGGCGCCACACCGGCCCTCACAGGAGAGGGCAGCAGGGCGCTCATGCCGATCTTCGGCGGCAGCATGGCGGAGAACCCCACTATCAGTATCGTGCCGATCGAAGGGGAAGAGTTTACCAAGCGGCTCTTGACCCCCTTTCAGGAAACCAAGTTCATCCTCCTCCTTCGGCAACGGTACGACATCGATCTGATGCTCAGACTGATGACGCAGGAATTGCGGATCAGACAGAACGGCCAGGAGGTCGCCTATCTCAATACACCGGCAGATCGGACAGGCTACGAGATGTTCCGCCGGGTGGTGACGCATCTCTCGACCATTCAAGACCGGAACCAGCTCCATGCCGAACCGCTCGTCTACAATCGGACCTGGACGATTCCCGCCAACTCGGTCACAGCCGAAGGCTTCCAATCGTTACAGAAAGAGTATCTCGTGACCTACAGCCAGAAGGACAACACCTACACCCTTCGAAAGCAGATCACGGGACGAACGGTCATCACCAACTATGATCCAAGCACGCTCTCACCCGACGAACGGGCCAAGCTGGTCGACGAAACGGAAGAAGGGCACCTCAACGATGTCTCCTTCGACATCCGCCCTGGGCACGTTGGAGGGGAATACCCCCTCAAGGGAGATTTCCGGTTGCGAAGCTTCAACACCATTCTCAACTTTCTGGGCCGATCGCTTGAAGAAGACCCCGAATACCCCGTCGACAAAGATCTGCGGACCCCGGCGGTTCACGAAAATCCTGTCCACACCATGGAACTTGTGCAGTCGGATAGCGCGCCATCGGAAGCCGACCTGGCGATTCAGTCCCATGGAAAATATTACGCGGTCAACGCCACCGGACCCATGGCACGCTGGAACCGCGAAGCCTTCCAATTGCTGTATCTGTTATTCCAGATGACCGTCACCGACGTGCCTCGCGTCGGAGTCCCCAGCATCACGATTGCGAAGTGAGGTGGCCACAGGCAGCGGTGATCGCGCCCGTCCCCCACGACTCCGCCACTCATGCAGAAGCACAAGGTCTGAGCGTCCAGAAGGCCGCGGCATTGAAGAGCCGATACGCGGATGAGTTCCGCAATGTCGGGTGACGAGACCCGATAGCTATCCGGGATTCAGGAGAGACCATTCATAGCAGCGTCCCGCGCAAAAGATCACTGCAATGCTGAAGTAGATGACGAGGCCGGTCACATCGACGAGGGTGGCCACGAACGGAGTCGAGGAAACGGCTGGGTCAAACCCCATACGTCTCAAGAGAAACGGTAACGCGGAACCCGTGAGCGCTCCCCACATCACCACGCCAATCAGCGACACTCCCACGGTCAGAGCCACTAAGAACCAGTGCGGCCCATACAGGTCGGCGAAAAGAGACCACAGGGCGATCCTGGAAAAGCCGATCGCGCCTAGAATCAATCCTAACGCCAGGCTGGTAAAGATCTCCCCCCGAATCACCCGCCACCAATCGCGTAAGCCTATCTCTCCGATGGCCAGAGCCCGGATGACTAGTGTCGACGCCTGCGAACCAGCGTTGCCTCCACTGGAGATGATGAGCGGGATAAAGAGCGCGAGCACCACAGCCTTTTCGATTTCTTTCTCAAAAAATCCCATCGCGGTCGCTGTAAACATTTCGCCCAAGAAGAGGACCACGAGCCATCCGGGCGCTTGTGGATCATTCGGCCTAAGGCGATCGTGATGTAGGGTTCATCCAGGGCCGATGTGCCTCCGATCTTCTGAATGTCTTCCGTTGCGGCTGCTTCGGCCACATGGAGCACATCGTCAATCGTGACGATCCCGATTAACACCCCCGAGGAATCCGTCACCGGAAGCGCCGTGCGGCGTTCTCGTTCAAAGACCGCCACGGCCGTCTCTTGGTCATCGGTCGCCTTTAACGCGATAAACTGGTTATCCATCAGAGTCGAGACCGTGTGGGTGGGTAGCGCAAGCAGCAAGGAACGGATATGAATATCGTCGGTGAGATGGCCCTGCCCATCGACGACATACACCATGGTGAGGGTTTCACTATCCCGTCCATGTTCTCGAATGTGGGTCAACGTCTGCTGAATGGACCACGATTGTTCCACCGCAATATAGTCCGGGGTCATGAGGCGCCCGATACTGCGCTCGGGATATCCCAGGAGGGTGACTGCGACAGCTCGCTCCTCCGGACTCAGATGAGTCAAGAGCTGCCTGGTCATGTTCGCAGGTAACTCTCCGAGTAACAGGGTGCGGTCATCCGGCGCCATGTTGTTCAGGAAAGCCGCCAGCTCCTCCCGTCCCATGACTTTCAACAACCCTTCTTGCCCTGGAAGCTCGAGAGATTCAAATGCTTCAGTCTCGAGTTCGCGGGGTAAAATGCGCAGGACAATGAGTTGATCTTCAGTGGCGAGTTCGGTCATGACCAGAACTAATGCTGACGGGGACCAATTCTTGAGCATCTCCCGCAGCGCGACCAGGTCGCGTTTCCGCAGAGTCTCCTCTATCTCAGCCTGGGAATGGACTGCATGGTGCTCACCTCTACAGAGATACGGAGGGGATAGCGCGCGTTACCGAATGCCCGACTTCTTCCAAAACCCCTTGGCAACATCAAACGAGTATCGGAGTTGAACGGCCACATATTTCTGAACGAGTCCAGGCCTGTCTAACGATAGGTCCTGTTCCCGGTACAGGCTCAGTTCCATATCATCGCGAAACCGCAACGCCAGCCCTATAATCCAATCTAACTCGGTGGGATTGAGCCTGTTGCCGGCCTCCCGATCTGTAAAGAAATTCACATCACCATACAGCACGACTCTATTTTTGTAGAGGTCGAGATCCGCATGGGCCACATACCGAAACAGGGCTCTTCCGGTATTATCGGGTCTCGCAAAGTAGTTACTATTATGAAACAACCAGCCGGCACCGGCGTAGGCGGTGAGATTCTGATTGGGAAACGTGGCGCGCCACCAGCTCGAATCCTGTGCGGCCTGAAACCGAGCCGTGGCTAACCCGTCTGCATAGATCTGTTTCGTACCATTTCGATCGAGCGGGGCGTCCCGCTCGTATTGAATCCGCCAGCCGAAATGATCGATCAGCCCGGTTAACGCAACGGTCCCGTCCCATTCCGTCAACTTGATCCAGCCTAGCGTACGATCCGAGAAGAAATTCTGGTCCGTGTAGAGGGTGAGATACTGCTTGTACAGGTCTGTCTCTAAATGCAGCATGTGTCGCAAGCCGACCAAGCCCGTATTATCAGGGCGCGCGGCAAATGTCGGATTCGACAAAAAGGCCGCGCTCAGAAAGTATCCTCCGAATAAGGTCTCTTCGGCTTCCCGTGCCGCCGCGTCGTCAGGCTGCTCCATCGACGGCAAGGGTCGACCATACTTCTCCAAGGCGAAGGATACCGCGGGCACCAATAGGCCCAGGAGAGTCAGCACGAGCACATGAGGAATGCGCGGGAAGGGGCGATTCAAAACGTGTTGATGCCTGGGCTGAGGTTGTGTGTGGGAAAGAGCCGGCGGGAAGATCCCGGCGATAGAGAACCGCAGATAGTGAAAAATACAAAGCCGCACGACGGTCTCCTGGTTCCCAGTTCTCGTGAACCGGGCTGGAGCCATCGTCTCGTAAGCTTGGACTACACCAAGCGAGAAGAAGTGAGGCTGGCAG
>JBDSKU010000305.1:0-4561 GCA_039916745.1 Nitrospiraceae bacterium | reverse complement strand
AGGCCGCTTTGTCTGCGGCGGTTACGTCGCTTACCACGGTTGAGGTCAGTCCGGTCGTGGCGGAGGGCTCTGTCAGCAGAGACCCGCCGACTGCGCTGCTCCTCGTGATCCCGGAAAAATCAGGGATGGCCGGCCGCCGGACCTTCAGGAAATAAAACAGCGTTCCTGCTCCCAGGAGCATGAGGAAGAGGAGAATGCCGGTTGAGCTGGAGGCTCCGGCTGCCTGGGTAGCTTCGCTGACCGGTTCACCGGCTTCGTTGGTCTTTGCGCTGCTCTCCGTCGCGCCGAACAGCATATGGCCGAGCCACGATCCGGCGAGGCCTCCTGCGATTCCGGCCAAGAGGGGATTACGTTGCAGAAACGAGGGCTGTCTGGCCGGCGCCGGTTGGGCTGCGGGAGCCTGGCCGGCTGGTGTGGCTTGTGGCGCGGTTGCCGGCTTGGGGGTGGCCGACTGCTGAATCGGTTTCGCGCCGTTCTGGTCGTAGGTGCGGGACCCACGGCTCCCGATGCTGCTCCCGGTGCTTCCGCTTCGTGATCCGCTGGAGAAACCTCCGCCGGATCCGCCTCGCGCCTTTGCGAAAGAGAGGGTCGGGACTCCGATCAGAGACAACACGATGGTGGCGGCAATGAGTTTCGTTTTGTTCAAGGCGAGCGTCCTTTCTATCGATGTCAGGAATCAACATGCAGGGACCTGTATCCTAACAGTATTGGTTCTAAGAAAACCGAAGATTCGAGAAGGGGAGCGCGGAGTTGGGCCTCGTTCGACACCCGTCTTCGCGGATCGACCAGCCTCTCCCTGTGAAGGGAGACGCAAGCGAGCACGTTTTTATCGAGCGCTCTGCGAGCAAGAAGGCTGGCCCGGCTATTCCCCCCTCTTCATTGACTCTCCTCAATCCCATTCATATAATGGCCGATATCATCGGATTTTGACTGCCTTTCCAGATACTTATGGCTTCTTTGCTCAAGACCCCTCTGGCGGAAACGTGGGATAAGGTCCGCGCGGAACTCTCCCATGCTTTTTCGACCATATCCAAGGCCGAGCCATTCACCATCGAAGATCTCGCTCTGCTTGAGCGGGTGGCCGACGCGGTGGTGAAGCGGGGTATGGCCGCTCCTGCTACGGTATTCTTGGAATCGCTTGGCCCCATGAACTTTCTCGGTAGCCAGGCCCTGTATTTTCTGACTCCGATCATGGAATGGGCCTTTCACGCGAAGGAAGTCGAGCAAGTGGCCCGGTTGCTCGAGCGACGCGATACGATCTTCCGCCTCATCGCTCTCATTGAAACGAAGTCTGCTCCCCAGGCTCCTCAAGGAGCCTCCGCTCAATGACTGTGCCGAGTGCAGCACCCAACAAGCCGGTGATGGCCAAGCCCCTCAATGTGATCGTCGCTACCGATTGCGGCAGTACCACGACCAAAGCCATTCTGATCGAGAAGGTCGGCAACGAGTACCGGCAGACCTATCGTGGAGAAGCCCCGACGACGGTGGAGGCGCCGTTCGAAGATGTGACGCGAGGGGTGCTCAACGCAATTGCGGAAATTGAAGAACTCTCCGGCCGGAAAATTCTGGACGGCGACACCATTATTACGCCCTGCCGCGATGCGAAGACCGGTGTCGACATCTACATCTCCACCAGTAGCGCGGGTGGCGGGTTGCAGATGATGGTGACCGGGGTGGTGCAGAACATGACGGGGGAAAGTGCGCAACGGGCTGCGCTCGGAGCCGGCGCAATTGTCATCGATGTGCTCGCGTCGAACGATGGCCGTCTGCCACATGAGAAGATCGAGCGTATCCGGACGATGCGACCGGACATGATCTTGATGTCCGGTGGGACGGACGGCGGCGCAGTCACCCATGTGGTGGAGATGGCGGAGTACATAGCGGCGGCGGACCCACGGCCCCGGTTTGGAGCCACCTATAAGCTTCCGTTGGTCTACGCGGGCAACAAAGACGCGCAGCCGCAAGTGAAGAAAATCCTGGGAGAGAAAACCGCGCTGGTCTTGACCGACAACATTCGTCCGGTGCTGGAGCGGGAGAATCTCGCGCCGGCGCGCAACAAGATTCACGACCTGTTTCTCGAACATGTCATGCAACAGGCGCCGGGCTACAAGAAGCTGATCGAGATGGCCGGTGCCCCGATCATGCCGACACCGGCGGCGGTCGGCGTGATCATGGAAACGATTGCCAAGCGGGAGCATTTGAACTTGATCGGAGTGGATATCGGCGGCGCGACGACGGACGTGTTCTCGGTCTTCGAGGGACTGTTCAACCGGACCGTCAGCGCGAACCTCGGGATGTCGTACAGCATTTCCAATGTGTTGGCGGAAGCAGGACTGGCCAACATCATGCGGTGGGTGCCCTTCACGATCGACGAACAGACGCTCCGCAACCGGATCAAGAACAAGATGGTCCGGCCGACGACGATTCCGCAGACGCTGGACGAGTTGCAGATCGAACATGCGATTGCCCGCGAAGCCCTACGGCTCGCCTTGATCCATCATAAGTCCCTCGCGACGGCCCTCAAGGGGATACAACAAGAACGCACGATCTCGGATGCGTTCGAACAGCAGCAGTCCGGCAAGACGCTGATCGACATGCTCAAGCTCGATTTGATCGTCGGGAGCGGCGGGATTCTGTCCCATGCGCCGCGCCGCATCCAGTCGATGCTCATGATGGTGGATGCCTATGAACCGCTCGGGGTGACGAGGCTCTCGGTCGACAGTATCTTCATGATGCCGCATCTGGGCCTGCTCTCGACGATCGATGAGAAGGCGGCAACCGATGTCTTCGTTCGCGATTGCATGGTCTACTTGGGGACTTGTGTCGCACCGATCGGGCAGGGGAACGATGGAGAACGGTGCGCGGACTATGCCATCACCTTCCCTGATGGTCGCATCGACAAGGGACAACTTTCATTTGGCGATCTGCGGCTGGTGCCCCTGGCCAGCGATCAGAAGGCCTCGATCACGATTCAGCCGGCGAAACAGATGAATCTCGGGGCAGGGGCAGGAGTTGCCGTCACGCGCGAGGTGCAAGGCGGTGTGGTGGGACTCTTGCTCGATGGGCGTGGGCGTCCCTTGCAGTTGCCGACCGACCACGATCTCAGAGTAGCAGCATTGAAGAAATGGTATCAGGCCGTCGGATTGTATCCGGGATGAAGAGCCATCAGCTGTCAGCCCGGTTGGGAAGAACAGTACGAGAAGAAGGTTTTTGCTGAAAGCTGACGGCTGACAGCTGAATGCTATTAAGATTATGGCGCATTCCTATACCCCAGGCCTCACCGTCACCGAGCAGGCAACCATCCGTCGTCGACGGTTATTGTCGTTGCCGGGCACCGTGCTGGTCACAGCCGGAGAAACCGTGCGTGCGAATCAGCCGGTCGCTCGTGCGGAATTGCCTGGGAAGGTCTATCCCCTGAACCTCGCCAATCAGTTGGGTGTGGCGCCGGATGAGATCAATGAGTATTTGATCAAGAAGGCGGGCGACTCCGTGAACAAGGACGAGGTCCTGGCCGAGAACAAGCCCCTCATCAAGTGGTTTAAGACGGAAGTGCTCTCGCCGATCACTGGTGTCGTGGAATCCCTATCCACGGTTACAGGCCAGGTGCTGTTGCGGGAACCGCCGCGCGTCCTGGAGTTACTTGGCTATGTGGATGGGCTCATTGTCGAGGTGATTCCCCTGCAGGGCGTCGTGGTTGAGACGAATTGTAGCCTGGTGCAGGGCATTTTCGGCATCGGCGGTGAAACCAGGGGTGAGATCGTGATTGCCGTGACGTCGCCGGACGAAGTGCTCACGCCTCGTCACCTGACGCCGGTCATGAAGGGCAAGGTCGTCGTGGGAGGCTCCTTCATCTCGTCGGAGGCGCTGACTCGCGCGAAAGAGGTGGGGGTCGCAGGGTTGGTTATTGGCGGCATTCATGATAAGGACTTGCGCGCACTCCTAGGCTACGATCTTGGCGTGGCCATTACCGGCACGGAACAGGTCGGCTTTACCCTGATCCTCACCGAAGGGTTCGGCACTATTCCTATGGCCGGCAAGACCTTCAATCTCCTCTCCGCTCATGCGGGCCAACAGGCTTCGATTTCAGGCGCGACGCAAATTCGTGCCGGCGTCATTCGACCGGAGATCATCATTCCCAATGTCAGCGCATCAATCGCTCAGAGTGCGGCTACCACGCTGGAACGGGAAGGCATCAGGATCGGCGACCAGGTCCGCGTCATTCGAGATCCCTTATTCGGTAAGATCGGCGAAGTGGCGAGTCTGCCGTCCGATCTCCAGAAGATTCCGACCGAGAGCGAGGTTCGCGTAATGGAAGTTCGTTTTCCCGACGGCAGCAAGGCGGTCATTCCGCGAACAAATATTGAATTGATCGAAGGCTCATAAGCATGAAAGGTGAAACGTTAGATGTGAAACGTGAGCAGGCTCGTTCAGTATGCGGGGCCATTCTGCTGTTAGCCGTTGCTCTGTGTCTGTCTACCTCTCCGGTGTTTGCCCAAACTGATGCCCAGATGAAGAAGACTCTTGCATCCCCTCAAGGCCTCCGTGCATTCGACACCCCGAG
>JBDSKU010000304.1:0-6414 GCA_039916745.1 Nitrospiraceae bacterium | reverse complement strand
ATGTCCGACACGATACGAAGCGTGTAAGGAAAGGCTTCCTTGCTTGGAATCACCGGAGCCAACGCCCGTTCCGCCAATGCACCATGACCCACTTCCCGACGTCCCGGCGAGCGAAGCGGCCGTGCTTCACCGACACTGAACGGCGGAAAATTGTAATGGAGCATGAAGGTCCTCATGTACTCCCCTTCTAACGCATCGATCCGCTGTTCGTCGTCCGAGGTCCCCAACGTGACCACGGCTAAACTTTGGGTCTCGCCTCTGGTGAAAATCGCCGACCCATGTGTCCTCGGCAACGCGCTGACTTCGCAGGTGATCGCACGAATATCGGACGGGCCACGTCCATCCGCCCGAGATCCCTTCTCCAGGATCATGTTCCGGACTTCGGTATATTCCAACTCATGGAACACCAGCTTGACGTGCCGCTCCCGATTCGGATCGTCTGCGCTCTTGAGCTTTTGGACCGCGTCGTTCTTGACCTCATCCAACCGCTCCTGCCTGGCCGCTTTGTTGGGGATCATGATGGCATCACGGATACCTTGTGCCACCAGCGTCTTCACTTGCGCCGCAAGGGCGGAGTCGATCTGCTCCTTCGCCACCTTCCGTTTGGGCTTACCGGCAAGGGCTTGCAGTTCTCGAATCTTGGCTACAATCTTCTTGATCTCGCTATGGGCGAGCTCGATCGCTTCGAGCATAATGGCTTCAGACAGTTCGTTCGCCCCTGCTTCGACCATCATGACCGCATCAGCCGTCCCCGCCACCACGAGGTGCAACTCGCTCTTCGCCACCGTCTCAAGATCAGGGTTGACCACGAACTTGCCGTCCCGCCGCCCGATCCTCACGCCCGCGATCGGATTATCGAACGGAATATTTGAAACAGTCAGGGCAGCAGAGGAGGCGATAATGCCAAGGATATCGGAAGAGCCGGTCTGATCGGCCGAAAGAACTGACGCGATGACTTGGGTCTCGAAGTAATAGCCCTCGGGAAAGAGCGGACGGAGCCCTCGATCGATCTGCCGGCTGGTCAGCACGGCCTTTTCCGATGGACGCGCTTCCCGCTTGAAGTACCCGCCGGGAATCTTTCCTGCTGCAAATGATTTTTCCTGATAATCGACGGTGAGGGGGAGAAAATCGATGCCTGGCTTGGCAGTCTGTGACGCGACAGCCGTCGCCAATACGACCGTATCGCCGTACGTAGCCCAAATCGAACCGTCCGCTTGCCGTGCTACACGACCGGTTTCGAGTCGCAAGATGCGCCCCGCAACCTCCATTTCAACTGTGTGTACCATCTGAGTCTCCTCTGGTTAGGCCACACAGATGCCCACAGAGAGAGACTGAGCGATACGGGACACTCCAGCCTCTGTCCGTGTTCACCTGTGCGACTGACGACTACGGTCCCGCTATTGCGCCTCCTGGCGCGACAGCGGGACGGGATACTACTTCCTGATACCCAATCGCTCGATCACTGCATGGTACAGCGCATCGCTGACGCCACGAAGATAGTCGAGTAACCGCCGCCGACGGCCGACCAAGAGCAGGAGGCCACGCCGAGAGTGATGATCCTTCTTGTGGGTCTTGAAATGCTCCGTCAAATACGTGATACGGGTGGTCAACACCGCGATCTGGACTTCCGGTGAACCGGAATCCGTCTCATGCTGCTGATACTGTTTGATCAACTCAGTTTTTGCTTCTTTGAGTAATGCCATGGTTTCCTTCCTTCCTAGTCCTTTCCGTCATCCGCAACGAACGCTCATACGTCCTGATCAATTAATACCTTCTCAACCTTGAGCGCATCTCCCGCATTCGCCTGACACTTCCCGATCGCGATCAAACGTCCGTCGATATCATGGATGCGAACCAGCATGTGCGGCTGGCGCTCGCCGGTGGCCGCCTCTTCCCAACGCAGGATTTTTCCCTCAGGTACTGGAGCGCCATGTCGTACGCGATCAGCGGTCTGTGCATCCACCACCGCACGCGCAAACCGATTTAACGACAGATCCAGTGATAGCAGATCGTCGCCCAACCGTCCGAGGGCATGACGGGTCGCCACCTCGTCGATTGTCAGCGCCTGGTCGATCGTCAAGGGCCCCACTCGCGTTCGCTCCAACGCCAACATGTGACCACCGACGCCTAAGACTGCTCCAATGTCGGCACAGAGCGTCCGCACATAAGTCCCTTTGGAACAGACGATACGCAACGCCACATCCCGCCCCTCAATCCCCAACACCTCAAGGGTGTGGATGACAATGGTTCGGGCGTTCCGTGCAATCGTTTTGCCCGCACGAGCGGACTTATAGAGAGGAACGCCTGCAACTTTTACCGCCGAATACATCGGAGGAACTTGTTCAATCGGTCCGAGAAATCGACCGACCGCTTCATGAATCGCCGTTGATGTCAGATGCTCCGTCGCCTGCCTGACGAGAACCGTTCCCGTCGCATCCTGCGTGTCTGTAGTTTCGCCGAGACGAAGCACAGCACAATATTCTTTATCCCACTCAATGAGATATTCGGCAATGCGGGTTCCCCGCCCGATCAGCACGGGCAAGACTCCCGTTGCGGCAGGATCGAGGGTGCCGGCATGACCAACCTTCACTCCGCCGAGAAGATGCCGTACCTTCGCCACGACATCGTGGGAAGTCCACCCTGCTTCCTTTTTTATGATCAGTACGCCGTCGACCACGGCACAGCTCTGCGCGAGATCCATCATCACGTCCCCGATACTACGAACTCGTCTTCTCTTCGGACGACCCGCCCCCGGCCTCCGTATCGACGTGGAGCTCATCGAGCAACTGCAACACGCGATCGCCTCTCGGCCCGCTGACATCCTGGGCAAAGACGATTTCCGGCAGATACCGGAGCGAGAGTCGTCGACCCAGCTCACCTCGGACAAAGCCGCTGGCTTGCTCCAACCCGACAAAGACGTTCCGCTCTTCGTCTTTCGTGCCCATGGTCGTCACAAACACACGAGCGATCCGCAGATCGCTCGTCAGCTTGACGTCGGTCACCGTGACGGACTGCACACGCGGATCCTTGATCTTGCGCATGAGGATATCGGCCACTTCCATACGGATTTGATCGGCCACACGATCAGCTCGATGATATCCTGTCTTGGCCACCGTGCACTCCACTAGGCATGCCGCCGTCACAACAGTTCCACTCGAGACTGGACGATTTCCACGGCCGGGACGCTCCGAATCAGATTCAGCGCTTGGTCACACACTTGGTTGACGTATCGCCCTTCGTTGGCCACGCAGGCCAGCCCCAATACAGCCTTCTGCCACAAATCCTGCCCATCAACCTCAGCAATGGAGAGATTGAACTTCTCACGCAACCGGTCTTTGAGGCTCAACAGCACCTGCCGCTTATCCTTCAACGACTGACTCCCGGGGATAAACAGCTCGACCGTACAGAGTCCGACAATGATACCCACAGGGCAGACTCACACCTTAGAGTTTTGCGGCGATCTTATCGATCGCGTAGGCTTCGATGATGTCTCCGGCCTTGATGTCGTTGAAGTTCTCGACGCTGATTCCGCATTCGTAGCCCTGCTGCACTTCACGGACGTCGTCCTTAAAGCGGCGCAACGATCCGAGCTTCCCTTCGTAGGCCACGACATTGTCGCGAAGCACCCGAACTCCAACCGCCGCACGGGTAATCGTGCCGTCCACCACATAGGCCCCGGCAATGACACCGGACTTGGACACCGTGAAGACCTGCCGTACCTCGGCCCGTCCCAAGATCCGCTCCTTGAGCGTCGGTTCGAGCAGCCCCTCCATCGCGGCCTTAATCTCAGTCATCGCATCGTAAATAATCGTATACTGGCGGATATCAACGCCTTGCTGCTCCGCCAGGGCCAACGCCTTCGGCTCCGGCCTGACATTGAATCCAATCACGATGGCATTCGACGCGGCAGCCAGCAACACGTCGGATTCCGTAATCCCCCCCACGCCGCTGTGAATGACGCGCAACTTGACCGCCGCGGTTGCAAGTTTCTCGACGCTGGCAGTCAGCGCTTCAGCCGACCCCTGGACGTCGGACTTGATCACCAGTGCCAGCTCCTTGACTGACCCTTCCTTGATCTTGGCGAACAAGTCGTCGAGGGTGACCTTCGCTGACCCGGACAAATCAGTCGTTCTCTGCCTATGAGCTCGATCTTCTGCAATCTCGCGCGCGACCCGTTCATCCTTCACAACCTGAAAGACATCGCCCGCCGAGGGCACACCAGGAAGCCCGGCCACTTCGACAGGGATGGAAGGACCGGCTGCTTGCACCTTGGCGCCCGTGTGCGTAATCAGTGCGCGGACTTTTCCGCTAAATACTCCGACAACGAATACATCGCCGACGCGAAGCGTCCCGCTCTGGACCAGCACGGTCGCCACAGGTCCACGCCCTCGCTCCAGCTTGGCCTCCACCACAACGCCCTTGGCCATCCGATGCGGATCCGCCTTGAGTTCCAGCACTTCTGATTGCAGAAGAATCATCTCCAGCAACGTATCCAAACCGGTCTTTTCCTTGGCCGAGACCTCAACCATGATCGTATCCCCGCCCCAGGACTCGGAAATCAGTCCATGTTCGGACAGAGCATTTTTCACACGATCGGAATTGGCGCCAGGTTTATCGATTTTGTTGATGGCCACAATAATCGGAACGGACGCGGCTCTGGCATGATTAATCGCTTCAATCGTTTGCGGCATCACGCCATCGTCTGCCGCCACGACCAGGATGACAATATCGGTGATCTTCGCGCCACGGCCGCGCATAGCCGTGAAGGCTTCGTGACCCGGCGTATCCAGAAAGGTCACCTGCTTCCCGCGAACCGCCACGGTATACGCGCCGATATGCTGCGTAATCCCACCCGCCTCACCTTCCGCCACTTTTGTTTGCCGGATCGCATCGAGCAGCGACGTCTTGCCGTGATCGACATGGCCCATGATCGTCACGACCGGTGGCCGCGACTCGAGCTGAGCCTCTTCCTCCGTCTGTACGACGGACTCCAGCAATTCTTCTCCGACCTTCTCCGTTGAGAGATCGAGCTTGATCCCGTTCTCTTCAGCAATGATCACGGCCGCATCCACGTTCATCGTCTGATTGAAGGTGAGCATCTGGCCCATATCCATCAACTTGCGCATAATATCGGCGGGACGCTGTCCGATCAGCTCGGCAAACTCCTTCACAGTCATGCCGGGAGTCAACTTGAAACCCTTCCGTCGTGGCTTCGTGACCTCCCCTGGCGCGCTGTGGTGCACGTGCTTACTACGGTCGTCACGGCGCTGGTGCAACGGAATGGCACGAAGATCCTGCCAGCGAGCCGCATCCTCACGCAGTCGAAGTTCTTCTTCTTCCCGAGTACGGCCAGGCTTGCGAGCTTTCTTGGCCTTCTCTTTCAAGCCCTCGGCTTGTAATTCTTCGAGGGAGAGGGGTTTCTTTTTTCCAGCAGTCAGGTCAAGGCTAGGTGCGGCAGCAGGCTTGACCGCAATAACTGGAGGTGGAGCAATCTGAACTCCTGTAGCAGGAGCCAGGTCCGGCATCGGCGTCAACTCAGGATGCGGAGTGATTGGTCTCTCAATGATGGGATGGGTCAACGCAAGACTGACGACAGGAGCATCGGGGGTCGTCCCGCCACTGCCGATCGCTTCAACTGCGGGCTGGGAAGCAACAACTTCCGCAGGGACTTCGTCATCTCGTTTGCGCTTAATCAGAATGCGGCGCTTATCGGATTTAGACGCATCCTCCGCCACCGGAGCAGCCTGGGCTGACCCGGCCTTTGCCCCCGCGACAACCTTACCCCGACCAGCATCGGCTTCTTTGCCTGTTGCTTTCGCGGCGGTTTTGACTTTCGAACCGAGCTTCTCCAACGCTTTCTGTACCACGTCGTCCTCCAACGCACTGCTGTGCGAAGCGACGGCGACACCCATCCGCTTCAATTCAGGAATGAGTTCACGGTTTTCCATCCCGAGCTGCTTAGCCAATTCGTAAACGCGCATGAGGATTTGACACCTGTTCTTCTTTACCCGGCATCCGACTCCGACTCTGCCCGAGCTTGTAATTCCTGTTCCCGGGCTTCTTGTTGCTGATGCAGCGCCTCGGTTTCCTCTGCCAATGCCGCCTTGATATCGTTATCCCGCTCGGCCTTTTCTTTTTCATACTCCGTCGCGCTAATAATATCGATCTTCCAGCCGGTCAGGCGGGCAGCCAATCGCACGTTCTGGCCATTCTTTCCAATCGCTAACGACAGCTGAGAATCCGCCACGACGACCAACGCCGACTTCTTCTCCTCATCGAGGCCGACCTTCTCAATACTCGCCGGATTCAACGCCTCGGCGATGAAAACGCGCGGATCCGATGTCCAGGTAATGATGTCGATTTTCTCTCCGCGCAGCTCACGAACAACCGCCTGCACCCGCGACCCCTTGATCC
>JBDSKU010000303.1:0-7241 GCA_039916745.1 Nitrospiraceae bacterium | reverse complement strand
CTGCTTGGCCCCCACCGCCGAGACCAGCTGCACAAAAGCCGTCTCCCCTTCATAGACCACGGCACTGTCGAAATATTGGAATAGGGGCGACTGGGGCAGCACATCGCGCAGGCGCGTCACCGTGTTGCCGCCGATCATCACATGGATATGGGGAAAGTGCTGCTTGATCAGGGCGCAGAACGTCATGGTGGAGAACATCTGCTGCTGCAAGACGATCGAGATGCCGATCACGTCCGGCTGTTCTTTCTCGATTGCCGACTTCACCAGATGCTCGAACACATCGCGGTAGATGTTCACCTGCGTGTCATTCACCGCGTCCATCACTTCGGAGGAGACGAAGACCTTATAGGACAGGTCCGTCTCCATCGGCGGCATGCAGATCCTGGCCGGTGAATAGACCATCGAAATCACCGACGTGACCTCGCGGAAAACTTTGATGGCCCATTCTAACTGATCGATATCGTAGAATACTTCTCCACGGATCACCGCCTTCGCCTTCTCCGCATCTTTGATCAAAGAATCGATCCGCTGCCTGGTCAGGTCGCACAAAGCCAGCTGCAATTCCATTTCGTCGCCGCTTAGATCGCGCTTCTTGGAGAGCTTGCGGAGCCGGTCGAGCTGCTGCGGCACCCGGCGCAGGACTTTCTTTAAAAAGTCCTCGCTGAAGTACCAATCCCACATTTCCAGGTTGATGTCTTTTTGGATGACCGTATGGCCGGCCTGACGGAGGACGGCGGTGAGGGAGGGAAGACTGAGATAGGGTTCGGAAGGAAACCAGTCGGGCGGGAAGATCAGCATGACCTTCATCTTCCGGCCGCTGGTGGCTTCGGAGGCTTGTCGCTGGAGCAGAATCAGCTCTTTGGAAGCCCGTTCGCCCTTCGAATACTCCACTCTCATGAAGTCGGCTCCTCTATCGCACCGGCACTTTGAAACTGTCAGAATGCCAAGGGGTTAGCTGATCAGAGGGCCCATTCTAAGCGCCCGAAAGAAAGCCGGTCAAGGGTGGGGTGGATTGAAGCGGATACGCTGCCATTTATGCTGGCTCAGGCCCCTCGGAGAGGGCAATAGCCCTCACCGAAGAGTCAAGCTGCATGCTCCAATGTCTCTAAGTAGGCATTTACTCGGGTTGGATTGGCTGGGCGGAAACCTGCTGAAGCGTGTCCTGGCGAAAAAACTGCATGACATCCAATGAGGATCCAGCTGAGAGAAGCCTCTCGATCCGCTCCTCATTGGTCCCCCCCATCGCGAGATCTGCGGCCATCAAGGCCTCCATAAGTTCCATTGAAGAAAACCGGGCCAGACGTTCACGGATGGTCGTCCCTGCTATCTGCTGCTGAGCTTCCTGCAATCTGATCGACTGATCTAACATGCACCATCCTCCTGATAATGACTCACAATTGACACAAGATACCCTACCGCAGCCTGTACGGCCTGACACGTAAAAGCATATCGAAACATCCGCATTTACGCATGCCCTGGGAGGGGTAGCTCCAAAGGGGGGAAAGAACGGCAGGACACCCACATTGCTCCCTTGCTTCCGGAACGCGCGCCCTAAGAAGGGCCTCGTTCGACGGCCGCAGTGGGAGCAACATGGCTGCCCTGCCTAAGGGGATAGCAAGCGAGCTTGGAAGGAGCATATGGGGACGCGCGCAGTTGGAGACACACCAAACCCTCTTCAAATTGGAGGTAGGGAAAGGGAAAGGAAGCGGCCAGATGCCCTCCTTGCTCGCAGAACGTGCACGATGAAGCAGTGCTCGTCCGATGCGCGCAGTCGAGAGCAGCCTTGGCCCCTCCCTTTAAGAGCGACGTAGGAAAAACCGGCGAAAGAGGAGACACCCATGTTGCTCCCCTGCTCCCGGGACGCGCGGCCTCGGAAGGCCCTCGTTGGACGCGCGCAGTTGGGAACACACTACGCCCCTCTTCTCGAAAGGTGAAAAGAAGGAGTCAAAAAAAAGAAGCCAGGTACCCTCCGTGCTCGTTGAGGCCCCACGATAAAGCTGTGGCCCCTCAATGCGCGCAGTTGAGGACCATCTGCCCACCTCCTTCAATACAAGCGGGAGACAGAAACGAGTCGGTACCAACGGAAACACGATGCCCTATGGCCGCTCAGACAACCGAGCCCTCACATACTGTAAAGGCATACTTGACAGAAAGACGGGACTCGCGCAGGATGATCGCGTGATCGGAAACTTCAAGCACAAGGGGCTTGCAAGATTCGTTGAGGACGATGACCGGCGAAAATTACCGGCATCTCAGATCGACAAAATTGCCCGCATCCTGGCGCGACTGAATGAAGCGATGACCGTACAAGACATGGGGTTGCCAGGCTATCGGCTCCACCCCTTAAAGGGAGAGCTAGCCGGCTTCTGGTCTGTGACTGTGTCCGGTAACTGGCGGATCATCTTTCGGTTCGAGAACGGCAGCGCCTTCGATGTGGATTTGATTGACTACCATTAAGTGACGTAAGGAGCCCCACGATGCGCATGAAGAACCCTCCCCATCCAGGATTGTCGGTGCGGCATGATTGCCTCGAACCCCTAGGACTGTCCGTGACAGAAGGCGCGAAGGTGTTGGGTGTCACCCGGCAGGCTCTGAATAACCTGGTCAGCAGCAAGGCTGGGATTTCCGCCGAAATGGCAATCCGTCTCGAAAAAGCATTTGGAGGCGGCGCGGAAACCTGGTTGCGGATGCAGGCGGCCTACAACCTGGCACAGGTGGAGAAACAAGTTGGGAAGATCAAGGTTCGACGCGTGAAAGCCGCATTGATGCCAGCCTGATACCCATCAGAACAGGGATCAGGCTGGCATCAATACAAGTCAGATAATGAACATCTACGAAACATGTTTGATTGCAAGACCTGACCCCGATACCTGGACCCCGATACCTGGACCTGTGTATAGTACGCCTTTCACCAAAATCACATCGTCGGAGGTTTCATGGATTGGACCTCGCATATTACTACCCTCGAATTTTTGGTGTTTGCGCTCGTCGTGGGCGTCATCGCCAAAGTGCTGATGCCCGGAAAGGATCCGGGTCAGTTGATCGGGACGACGGTGATCGGGATCGGAGGAGGCGTGATAGGCGGCTGTCTTGGAGGCCAAGTGGGTCTCACCGGGGATTCCGATTTCGTTGCGATTGTCTCCGCCATCATCGGGGCACTCATGCTACTGATGCTCTATCGCTGGCTCACAACCTGACGAATTATGATCGCCAGAGAAAGACTTGCCCATTAGTGTGGTTCAACTTCCGAAAAATCTCCTTCAAGAGGTCAACCGCACTCGGTGGATGAGGGTCAGGGTCTTGCAAACGAACACTCCCCAGTGGGTGACCACCCGCTTCCGTCCTCGCTGTCCCTCCCCTTACCGTTCCCCCCATTGCTTGCCTCCAGAGTGATGGATAGGCCTCCGATTTTGCGCTAGACTGCCCGACACAACTCGGTACATCCGCGAACAGGAGACTTGCACATGTCTGACAATCCTGCCACGACATCAGCCCCTCTTCCACCTCATGCCCAGCTGGTTCAAATGGCAACGGCGCACTGGGTGTCCCACATCCTCTACGTCGCCGCCAAGCTGAGCCTCGCCGATCATCTGGCCAAAGGACCGGCATGCGCGGACGAACTGGCTGCCACCACGAACACCCACGCCCCTTCCCTCGGCCGCTTCCTGCGAACGCTCGCGCATCTCGGACTCGTGACGGAAGACGGGGCAGGCCGCTTCGCGTTGACCCAGCTCGGTGAGGCGCTGAAGACCGGTGCGACGGGCGCGGCTCGAGCAGCGATCCTCACGCTGGCAAGTCCGTGGATGACGGGCGGATGGGAGCGCCTTTTGCAGTCGGTGCAGACCGGAACACCAGGATTGGAAGGGGCCCTGGGCATGCCCATTTTCGACTGGCTGGCGAAGCATCCTGAGGAGGCCTCGCTCTTCAGCGAAACGATGGTCAGCTTCCACGGCGCCGAGCCTGACGCAGTCGCCGCTGCCTACGACTTTTCCGGGATGAAGTCGATTGTCGACGTCGGCGGAGCGACAGGCAATCTCTTAACCGCCATCTTAGGGAAGCACACTGGAGCGAAGGGCATCCTCTACGACCTGCCGCATGTGGTTCGGGACGCGCCCAACCTGATTCAGGCGCGGGGCCTGGGGAATCGGGTCACGATTGTGGCCGGGAGTTTCTTTGAAGGGGTGCCCGAGGGGGGCGATGCCTACCTGCTCTCACACATCATTCACGATTGGAACGAGAAGCAGTGCCTGACGATCCTGGGCCACTGCCGGCGCGCCATGTCCCCGACCAGCCTTGTCCTGCTCATTGAAATGGTGCTGCCAGCCGGCAATGCGCCGCACCCGGGAAAGATGCTCGACATGATGATGCTCGTCGGTCCCGGCGGACAGGAGCGGACGGAGCCGGAGTACCGCACTCTCCTTAGCAAGGCCGGACTTCGCCTCACCAGAGTTGTGCCCACGAATTCGGCGGTGAGCGTCGTGGAGGCGATGATCGCCTGACGTCTGACCGGGGCCTACAAAGGGGGGGCTCATTGCAACTCGGGTTAACGAATTTCGTCGGAAACCCTTTTCTCACTCCAGGCCACGGGGTTCTACGCGCGGCGCCGAATTCGACATATGTCGGCTCTCACTGATGAAGGGATAGATCACCTTACGGAGGCGATTCACCACACCCAGGGGGCGATGCTCAGGCAACGCGTGCCACGGATTGAAGGAAAGGTTTTCGCAATGGCGATTCTTTTCCGGAGTATCGAATTCCTGCCGAGGGATCTCAATGGTCGCCACCCGAATGAATGGCGCGTCTGACTCTTCCCATTCATCTTTGGAATTCTCCACACTCATATAGGAGGCGCGTGGCTGAATCAGAAATTGCATGCAGGCCTTGGCACTTGCCAGGGTATGGCGCAAAGGAAGAAACGGGGTCCGGTCTTGCAATCCAACATTTCCCGACGCGTGGCGGGCCAACTCGGTTCGTCGACTCCAACTCACACCGCCCTCCCATGTATACTTTCCGCATACGGTTACTCACCTGTATCGCAGCCCGGTAGCGCTCCTGCTTTGGGAGCAGGATGTCGGGGGTTCAAATCTTCTGGCCCCAACCAAATCTGGTGAATGACAACGGCGTCAGGAACCATTTCTCGGCGCGTGGTGTGGAGTTGGGGCATCTAGGTTTCTTCGGTCTGCCTTCGATGTGCGGTTCGACGAACGAGTGAGACCGGCCAGCCCCGCGCACCGGATAGACTGCCTCTGAATCGGCTCTCACCTCACACGCCATTCCCCCATCGCTCCAGGGTCATGGATTAGCCTCCGACTTTGCAGTAGAATTTTCCATAACGGATCATCGAGTCTGCCTTGTTCCGCCGCACGAGTTGTCCGCAGCAAGCTGAAGAGTTAACCGACGAATTGGCGGTCCTATAGAGGAAAGGAGTCGATTATGGACAAGGATCTGATCGCCAGGGCTTTCATAAGCATCGACGCTCCAAGGACAAAGTCTGGCATGCGCTCGTGAACCCCGAAGCCATCAAGCAATACATGTTCGGCACCAACGTTGTTTCGGCCTGGCGCGAAGGAACTCCGATTGTCTGGAAAGGAGAGTGGCAGGGAAAATCGCACAAAGACAAAGGGGTGATTCTTCGGATCAAGCCGGGACAAATACTCCAGTACACTCACTTCAGCTCGCTTTCCGGACTTCCCGACAGACCGGAGAGGTATCACACGGTCACGATCGAATTGTCGGCCGACGGACATCAAACCCGTCTATCGCTAGCCCAAGACAACAATTCGACCGAAGACGCGCGCGCATTCCGAAAAGAACTGGGGGATGATGCTCGCTACTCTGAAGAAGTTCTTGGCACAATAGATTCTCCATGCACGAAAGGCCTTGAGGCAATCAAACGGTGCTGGAACATTTCATGCCGTGGCGCGTGGCGGAAGCTGATTCATTGAGTTTCTTCGGTCAGCCTCCGGTGTGTGGTTCGACGAACGAGCGAGACCT
The DNA here is from genome assembly GCA_039916745.1 of Nitrospiraceae bacterium. GTDB lineage: Bacteria > Nitrospirota > Nitrospiria > Nitrospirales > Nitrospiraceae > Palsa-1315. Next base: position 1,247 of record JBDSKU010000303.1, on the reverse strand, counting down.
GCCAGCCCCGCGATCCTTCCCTTAACCACTTCCACCCACATGATTCCGCATGCACTTCCCCCAAACTCCTGGTGCATGAGACGTTCGTCTGATGCGGTAAAGAAAACTACTTCGATCTTGTTTTGGATATGCAGAGAGAAGACACGATGGCATTCTGAATTTCGCGAAGTGACCAGCACAAACCCCTTTCGCGCGCATGACTGCCTGCTTCAGAGCTCGTTACTTGTATCCCGCCGTTCGCGAGCACTAAATTTCCTGGCTTGCAAGAAACTCGACCCTATGCCAACGCGAAACCGGAGGCTATGGATGGAGCGGAATGGTAAGAAGAATCCCACCCATCACGTCCCGCGGCTTGAAATCCTTCTTTGGGCTGTTTGGGTGCGCGTTGTGACAACCAACGCACGACTGAGAAATCGCTTTATCGGCATAGAGCGCTTGGAAGACCTGAGTCCCACCCTCAATCGTCACGCCTGTATAGGGTTGATCGGGATTCACGAGGATCTCCGTAAGGCCGGTTCGCTCGAAGTCGGTCATTGGCCTGTTCTTTTTGTTTATCGCCCAACTGCTAATCAACCGATATCGAAGCCCACTTTGTTGTTCGGCCACCAGCCGACCCGTTTCTATCAAGAACTGGGCCGGCAGAGGGAGTCTGGCAGTCTCTCTCCAGTTTTCCGAGGCAACGACAATACCTCGCATTTGCATCCGCTCCACAATGTCAGTGGTATAAAACGTTCGATCTGCCATGATCACACTGTGCAGATAGTTGGCGACCGTTTCAATTGGTATACATTTGGGCGGATCTGCCTCCTTGCTTGCAGCAGCGAGAACCCACTGACCGAGCAGACACGTCGAGATTACGCCAAGAGCGAGCCCCATCCAAAATCCTCTGTTCATGATGCGTTCTCCCTTTCTTCTTCTGCCTGTCACGCACTCATCTCCTCTTAAAAGGATACGCCGAAGAACCTGATAAATCGAGATGCGCGATGAGGAATATACGCGGTGACTTAAACCCAAGGGACCTGATCAGCTGCCGGGAACCATTTCGTGGCGCGTGACAGAGAGCTGGCTCAGCTGGCCTCTCTGATCCATTTGGGACAAGAAACGATGTCAGGAATCATTTCCCGGCGCGGGGCGTTGGGGCATCTGGTTTTTTCGGCCTGTCTCCGGTGACTCGACGAACGAGAGACAAGCCAGACCCGCGCGCCAAATAGACCGCCTCTAAATCGCCCCGACTGCGATCTTATGAG